>JBBKXA010000117.1:0-47686 GCA_037969235.1 Bdellovibrionales bacterium
GAACAATTCCCTTGAGTTTTTCGATGGGCACGAGATCAATCCCGCGAGCCTTTGCGAGAGAATGATTGAACTCAACATTTTTCAAGTTGCGATCTCCATTATGTACACCAACCATAAAAGAGTTTGTTTTTGCATCAAAAATTACCAGCGCTTGTTTGAATTGGTCAGTGTCTGGATCTACAGACAGATCTATAACGCCACCATTTAAGCCTTTAAATTTCCTAGAAAAGGGGGTGTCGCAAATTGATTTCAAATTTTTTGATGTGGGGTTAGCTTTTAAGTAACTCTCTCTTAAATTCATTGTTTTCACCTCTTGTTATTATTCTGGATTTTTATATCCCATATTGTCGTGTGTCAACAAAAATATGTAATTTAAATGGTGGCTTGCCAATTGGGTGGGTTTATTGCATTTTCTAATCTATGCAGATTTATCTTCCTATTGCTGAAATGGCGGTGTCAGTGGAGGCCGTTTTGTTCTTGAGTGCTTGTGTAGGCTTGCTTTCGGGGATATTTGGTGTGGGCGGAGGGTTTTTGACTACGCCGTTTTTAATTTTTATGGGGATACCGCCCGTTAATGCGGTTGCAACGCAGGCTAGTCAGCTTGTGGCGTCAAGCGTGGCTGGGGCTTTGGCGCATTTTCAGCGTGGGAATGTTGATTTCAAAATGGGTTTGGTGATGATGGGCGGCGGTTTGATTGGGTCGTTTATCGGAATTTTTATTTTCAAATTGTTGAGTTTTATCGGTCAGATTGATTTGGCGATTTCGCTTTTATATATCGTTTTACTTGGCTCTATCGGTTCCCTCATGTTGTTGGAGAGTGGGTTTGCGTCGTTTTTCAAGAAGCAAGAAAAGGTGAGTAAGGCGTTTAATAACACTAATCTCTCGCCGTTTATTTTGAAATTGCCGTATAAGATGCGTTTTCCTCGGTCAAAGCTTTATATTAGTGTTTTGGTGCCGGGCGGCATTGGGTTTGTTGGAGGTCTGCTGGCGTCTATTCTTGGTATTGGTGGTGGGTTTTTAATTGTGCCCGCGATGATATATATATTGGGGATGCCGCCTTTGTTGGTTGCGGGGACAGCGTTGTTTCAGGTGATTTTCACAACCGCGAGCGCGACGATTATGCATGCTATGGTTAATCATACCGTGGATATAGTGTTGGCGTTGATTTTGATTATAGGCGGCGTTATTGGCACGCAGATCGGCGTTGGTTTTTCGCGTTTTTTCAAGGGGCAATATGCGCGAATTATTTTGGCGATGATTATCTTGAGCGTGTGTATAAAGCTGGGGATGGATTTGTTTATAACGCCTGATGAGCTTTTTTCTTCGGTGGATGTAAAATGATAAGAGCGCTCTTTATCATATTGTTTTTTTGTGTTTTTTCACCTCTGCAATTGCATGCGGAGCCTTTGACTTTCGATTTGGTGCAGGATCATGTGGAAATCACGAGTAGTTTTTCAGGTATGCCGTTGGTTGTATTTGGAAGCGTGAATGCCAAAGGAGACTTGGCTGTGATTTTAGAAGGGCCAGTGAAAAATAGTACGGTGCGTCGTAAAGAGCGAATTATGGGCGCGTGGATTAATCGCGGCTGGGCGCGGTTTGAAGGGGTTCCCTCATATTATGATTTTGCTATGAATGTCGAAGAAGGTGCGCCGCCGTTATTGAGAGATGATATTGCGTTGGAAAAACATTTAGGTTTTGCGTTTTTAAACGAGGCTGTACATGGGAAGCGACACAAGGGCGAGGCATTACAAGCTTTTCGTGCGGCATTGCTGCGTAATAAACAGGAGCGCGATCTTTATCCGCTCGCGTCTCAAAATATCCAATTCATAAGCCCCGAGTTATTCCGTGTAGATTTTGATTTGCCTTCAAATATTCCATCGGGGCAATATAAGGTGCGGGTCATGTTGATCCGTGGTGGCGGTGTTGTGTATGAACAGGTTAAGGAATTTAGTATTGGTTTGGAAGGGGTTAGCGCTAATATTTATAAGTTTGCGCAAGGGTATTCATTTTTATATGGTGTTTTATGTGTGTTTATTGCCTGTATTTTCGGGTGGCTTTCGGGCGTTATAGTAAGAAGAAATTAATTAAAAAATTAAGAATTGGAGTTAAGTGATGAAAATTAAAGAAAAAAATGAAGTTAAGAGGTGCCCGCTCGAGCCATTGCTTGGTGGCGTATATTTGTTGGTTGCGGATGAAAGCACGGAATTTCGTGCGGCGTTGCGGCGCGTGGCGAGTTTGGCTAGGCAGAACAAAGCGCATGTGGCGATTTTGTACGTTATTGAAGATGAGGGGCTTGCGCATTGGGGGTTTGTTCAAAACCGCATTGAAACGGATAAGCGTGCGGTTGCAGAAGAGACCTTGTGGGAGATCGGAAACGAGCTATATGAAATGTGTGGAGAGCGTGCGGCTTTTTACATCAAAGAAGGTAAAACGCATCAAGAAGTTGCCAGCTTGTTGAAGCAGGATAAATCTTTGCGGGCGCTTGTTTTGGGGGCTGCGTCATCACGGCGAAACCCCTTGATTACGTATTTCACGGGGAAAGGGCTTGCGGAATTAAATGTGACGTTACTTATTGTTCCCGATGATAAACAAATATAGGAGTTATTAAAGATGTTCATACAAACAGAGGCTACGCCAAATCCATCGACCATAAAGTTTTTGCCTGGGCAGAGCGTGATGGAAAAGGGGATTGCCGAATTTAAAAAAGTTGAAGAGAGCGTGCATTCGCCTTTGGCTAAGCGTTTATTTACGTTGCAGGGGGTTGCTTCTGTGTTTTTAGGGGCTGATTTTGTATCTGTGACCAAAGCGGATGATACGGATTGGTCGATGTTGAAGCCGATGGTTTTAGCGGCGTTGATGGAGCATTTTTCGACGGGTGGGGAGATTGTATCACCAGCGTTTTTTGAGAAGAAAGATGCGATTGAGGAAGATGAGATTTCAGCGCAAATTCGTGAATTGATTGAAACGCGCGTTCGCCCGATGGTGGCGATGGATGGTGGGGATATTGAATTTGAAAGTTTTGACGACGGTATTGTAATGTTGAAAATGCGTGGCGCTTGCGCGGGATGCCCTAGCTCGACGATGACTTTGAAGTCGGGGATTGAGAATATGCTTAAGCATTTTATTCCCGAGGTGGAAGAGGTGCGCCCCGTACCGGATTATTGATTTTCTATCATTCTATAATGTGTGAAACCGACCCAGCGCCAGTGCTCTGTGATCCAGCCCTTCATAGGTATTCTTAATTCAGGCATGGTGCATGTTGTGCGTATAATACGGCTTTGGGTTAGATCTTCTGGGCTACGGATTTCGATGCGGTTTCCTATAACTTGTATTGTCGGTTTTGCGCTACCGGTGATGGTGCAGGATAACTCTTCTGCTCTCTTGCTCAAGGCGGAGGGCAGGGTGAAGCCGAGGTAATAGGGTTCGTTGCTTTCGAAATTGTCAGCAGGAGTAACTTCTGTGACTGGGAGGGGAAGCGCATTTTGGATATAAAAGAAACGATCAATATCTGCGTACCCTTTATTGATTGCAAAAATGGGCAGGGCGAAGACATCAGAGTTTTCGTAAGCCACACCAACGTTTTTGGTGAGGGCTATTTTAAAGCCTTGGGCTTTGACGCGTTTTTTTATTTCTGAGGTGGCGATGCCGTCAGGGTAGAATATTATATTGGCTTCGTTATTAAAAACCTGGCGGTGGCGCAGGCGTGTTTTGTTGAGTATGCGCAGCATTTGCGTATCGTCTAAGCCGAGCAAACTAGGGGGCATTACGGCGAAGCTTATATTTTTGTTCTTGCTTAGTGATTTTAATGTTTTCCAATTTGTGAAATTGGGAGATTGATGATTGATTTCATCGAATGGGTAGATGATTGTAAACGGGATTTTGGCTTTTAAAAGTATAGGTAGTGCATTGGTCATGCTGGCGTTTGAGGCATCGATTGTGATGGCGCGGCCAAATGGCTGTAGGGGGAGAGTGTTTGCAAACTCGTCCAATGAAACAAGATAGTGTTTTAATTTTAAAATTTCTTCAATATGGTTTTGAAACTCTTGGGTGGAGAGCGCGGTTTCGTCTGTTTCATCGTCGACATTGCTGTAGGAAAAAATTTTTAATGTATTTTTATCTTCGGGCAGATATTCGGGGGTATTTACGGCATGCGCGGAGCTTAAGCCTATGAGCAATATAAAAGCGACGCTTAGCCATTGTTTTAAATGATTACTCATACTACCTTACTTAAAGGTTTTTAACGGTTGTGAAAAGGAAATATTGTGGTTAAAGAAAATGTGATTGATAGCGTGGCGATGGATGTGTTGTTTGACGATGCGCGCACATATAATGGCTGGATCAAAAAAGATGTGAGTGATGATCTTATTAAGCAATTACATGAGCATGTTAAGTTTGGTGCGACGAGTGCGAATTGCTGTCCTGCGCGATTTGTGTTTTTGAAATCGGATGCGGCGAAGCAACGTTTGAAACCGTTTTTGGATGCGGGGAATGTTGATAAAACGATGGCGGCGCCAGTGGTGGCGATTATCGGTTATGATATGGAATTTTATGAGCATTTGCCACGATTGTTTCCGCATGCGGATGCGAAAAGCTGGTTTGCGGGCAATGATGTAAAAATTCGTGATGCGGCGGAACGTAATGGAACGTTGCAGGGTGCTTATTTGATGATGGTCGCGCGGGCGTTGGGGCTTGATTGTGGGCCGATGTCGGGATTTGATAAAGGCGGTGTTGAGAAAGAGTTTTTTGCTGGTACTAAGATCGAGGCGAATTTTCTTTGTAACTTGGGTTATGGTGATCCGGAGAGTTTGTTTCCGCGTTCTCCACGTTTTGATTTTGACGATGTAAATACGATTTTGTAGATTGTCTAAATATTCCAACATATTGGCATTGGATTGCGCGCTTGGCGGTTGTAGTGCAGCGGCGGTTGCGGATGATCGCACGGCGCATGTGGGGCAAGCGATGGCGCGGGGGCAGGCGGAGTATCTTGTGCCGTTTGCGCAAGGTGCTATGGATAAGGCCGAAATTGCGTTTGATGATTTGGATGCGATATTGTGCACCGTGGGACCTGGGGCGTTTACGGGGATCCGCATTGGGTTATCGGCGGCGCGTAGTTTTGGGTTGAGTTTGGATATTCCTGTGATTGGGGTGACGACTACGCAAGCGTTGGCTTTTGGGTTTGTTGAGAAAGAACGCAGAGCGGTGAGCGTTGTTTTGGAGACGAAACGCAAAGATTTTTATGTTCAAAATTTTGATGATAAAGGTGTGGCGATTGGCGTTGTTCGTGCTTTGCGTTATGAGGAAATGGCGGATTTTATTCCTGATGGGAGTATTTTAATTGGTGATGGTGTTTCGCGTTTTTTGAGTATGGGCACACATAGTTATGAATTGGCGCAGCAAGAATATTTGTTATGCGATATGGTTTTGGCGGCCAAAATGTTACAGAAACATGGGGCTGATGGGCAATTTTTTTCAGTTGATGCGCAGCCAGTTTATTTGCGGGATGCGGATGTAAGTGTGGCGAAAAATAAGCCGCGCGTTTTGGAAGATGTGGTAGAATAATGCATATATTATTTTGGAGAATAAAATATGAGTGAAGATAATCGTAATGAATTATTGGCTTTGACGAGTGATATTGTGTCGTCTTTTCTTGCGAATAATAATGTGGAAACGGACGCGATTTCGGGCATTATTACTGATGTTTATAAGACGTTATCTGGGCTTGGGGGTGAAAATAGCGGAGTAGAAGATCGTCCTGAACCTGCGGTTTCCATTCGTAAATCTATTACGCCTGACTTTTTGATATGTTTGGAAGATGGTAAGAAGTTGAAAATGCTTAAGCGGCATTTGAAAACCTCATATAATATGACGCCCGATGATTATCGCGAGCGGTGGGGGTTGGCTTCTGATTACCCTATGGTTGCGCCAAATTACGCAGCGCAGCGTAGTCAGTTGGCTAAAGATATTGGGTTGGGTAAGAAGTAGTTATTAAGGGGCGTTAAGTTGTTTTCCACGATTTGTGGCGGATTTTAGGGCTTCGTTAAAGATATTTTGTGCGCGGCCATCCATGAGGATTTTTAATGCGGCTTCTGTTGTGCCGCCTGGGCTGGTGACGTTTTTTCGTAGTGTTTCGGCTGGGGTGTCAGCTTCGTATTCGGCGAGGGCGGCGGCGCCAATTACGGTTTGGCGGGCGAGAATTTGCGCTAAATCTTCAGGAAGGCCGCATTCTTTTCCAGCCGCGCTGAGGATTTCGATGAGGTGAAAGACGTAGGCTGGGCCACTGCCAGAAAGCGCGGTGACGGCGTCGAGCAGAGATTCATCGTCTAGCCATTCGAAGCGGCCTGCGGATTTTAGCAAAGTTTCGGCGATTGTTTTTTGCGCAGTCGTGACGTGTGCGTTGGCTACGGCGACGCTCATGCCTTTGCCGATGGCGGCGGGGGTGTTCGGCATGGCACGGATGATGGGTTGTTGAGGCGATAGTGCATGGTTGAGTGTGCTCAGAGATTGACCCGCGGCTATGGACAGGATGAGAGCGTCGTTGCGGATGAGGGGTTTAAGTTGGCTGCATATGTCAGCCATGACTTGCGGTTTTACGGCGAGGATGATTGTGTCAGACTTGTTTAACGTTTTAGCGGCGGTTTTGATGTCTGTAAAATGTGCAACGTTTAATGTGATTTCGTGCGGTTCAATTACAGAAAACTGTGCTTTGATATCGGATTTTATCCAGCCTTGCAGAAGGGCTGTGCCCATCTTACCGCATCCTATGAGGGTGACGTTGTGAGGTGCGGGTGCGTTCAAAATTATGACTCGCCGGCAATGTCCATCATCGCAAGGGACATGTGTTGTTGGCTAAGATCATTTGCGCTGGCGAGCAGGCTGAAAAGCGGGAAGTGGCGTTCACATTGCGCCATGGATACATCGACCATATCTTCGAGGATTGCGGCGGCGTAATCTTGGGTGCAATCGCGGAGCAGGCAAGTGTAGCGATAGTTGGGTTTACCTGAGACTTTTGGGATGTCGAAATGTCCCATCCACATGTCTTCGTTTATTTTTAAAATGGCTTCGCGCGCGTCATTGAGGTTGGACGGGGTGATTTGCAAGTCCATTTGCGCGTAGAATTGTAGCGCGTTCATGTCCTCTTGCCAGATAAAAAACAGGCGGTATTTGCCGATTTTGCCCGTGACTTCGAGGTTGAGTTCATCCACGCTTTGGCGGTCGAATGACCAATTATGCGCGTGCAAAATATCCTCGACATTGTCGAGCGGATTTGTGTGGTGTTGTGTGTTTTGCAATGTTGCGCTCATTTATTTTGTTGTTTTCTTTTTGGCTATGGTTTTCTTAACGGCGGATTTTTTTACTGGTGTCTTTTTAACAGGTGCTTTTTTAACTGCAGTTTTCGCTGGTGCTGTGGTTTTGGCTTTTGTGGCGGGCTTGGCCGCGCTTAGCTTTTTCTCAAGCGCGGCAACGCGTAGCTCTAACGCTTCAAAATCTTCGCGTGGCACGAAATTCATGCGTTGTCCCATTTCATCGACGCGGGTGCGGATATCATCTCTGAGGCTTTGGCTTAAGCCGCTGAGGGTGTTGACGGTGCCGCCTGCAACACGTGCGATATCATCGAAAAATTTATCTTTGTTTTTCATTTTTTTATCCTTGTTTGAGAGACATCACTTAAACATGGTAGGGGTGAGGTGGCAAAAAAAAACGGATTTTTTTATGTGCTGGCCTGTGGAAATCTCTATAAAATTGTTTTGTTTGGCTGTGAATGGCTTATAAGTAAGGTATGTGGGAATTTCCAAATATAGATCCGGTGGCTTTTTCGTTGGGGCCGATTTTAATTCGTTGGTATGCGTTGGCGTATCTGGCGGGGTTTTTGTTGGGGTGGCGTTATTGTCTACGGCTTGCGGGGGTTGATGCTGAGCAGCGCCCGAATAAGGATGATGTGGATGATTTCCTGACCTGGGTGATTGTGGGCGTTATTTTAGGTGGGCGTTTGGGCTATGTGTTCTTTTATAACGCGCCTTATTATTTGGACCATCCGGGTGATATCTTAAAGATATGGCAGGGTGGGATGAGCTTTCACGGTGGGGCGTTGGGGGTGATTTTGGCCTTGATTATCTATCCGTATTTCAAGAAAATTCCGCATATGAAGTTGGCGGATTGTGTGTGCGCGAGCGTGCCGATTGGGTTGTTTTTTGGGCGGATTGCTAATTTTATTAATGGTGAGCTGTATGGGCGCGTGACGGATGCGCAGATTGGGATGGTTTTCCCCGGTGGCGGTGATGCGGCGCGCCATCCTAGTCAGTTATATGAGGCGGCGTTGGAAGGCGCGTTGTTGTTTTTGATTTTGTTTTTGATGATGCGCAATCATTGGATACGGGCGCATTCGGGGATTGTTTCGGGTGTGTTTTTAATAGGGTATGCGTTATTTCGCATTTTTATAGAGCAGTTTCGTGAGCCTGATGCGCATTTGGGGTTCATTTTCGGGTCAGTTTCGATGGGGCAGATATTAAGTGTGCCGATGATCTTAGGCGGTTTAGGGCTTATTGCGTATGCGTTATTTGTGCGAAAAGAAGATGTTGCGCGTGTCTGAAGTTCATGCACTGACTCCGCTTGCGCGGATTATTATCGATGAGATTAAGTTGCATGGTGCGATGAGTGTGGCGCAGTTTATGACGCATGCCTTGACGCATTCTGAATACGGGTATTATCGGCGCAATGACCCGTTGGGGCGGCAAGGTGATTTTATCACAGCGCCCGAGATTTCTCAGATGTTTGGGGAAATGATTGGTGCGTGGGTTGCTGATATCTGGTTCAAAATGGGGCGGCCTGAGGCTTTTGCTTTGGTGGAATGCGGCGCGGGGCGGGGCACTTTGCTTGCGGATGCTTTGCGGGCGACGCGGAGTATTGAGGGTTTTGGAGCGGCGGCACAGGTGCATATCGTGGAGATTAATGCGCATTTGCGGAAGTTGCAGAAAGCGGCTTTGGGTAAACGTAATGTGGTATGTCACGATGTTTTTGAGAGTGTGCCGCAAAATATGCCACTGATTATATTGGCGAATGAATTTTTGGATGCTTTGACTTTTAAGCAGTATAAAAAAACGCGTTCAGGATGGCGAGAGCGTTTGGTGGCATTTGAAACTGACGCGTTTTGTTTTGTTACGGGTCAAGAGGATGTGGCGAGGTTGGTGCCATTTCATTTGCAAGGCGCGGCGATGGGGGCGGTTTTTGAGGTTTCTGAATCGCGTGAGGCGTTTGTTAGGGACGTAAGCCGACGATTGGCGCAGCAAAGTGGGGCGGCTTTGTTTATTGATTACGGGCATGAGAAAAGCGCAATTGGCGATACGTTTCAGGCCGTGAAGGGGCATAAATGTGTTGATGTTTTTACCGATATTGGTGAGAGTGATCTTACGAGCCATGTTGATTTTGAGAAATTAGCAGAGTTTGCTGATTGCCCTGTGACGGAGATTGTTTCGCAAGGCGCGTTTTTGAAAATGCTCGGAATTGAAGCGCGGGCGGCAATTTTAAAGGCGAATGCGTCGCCAGAACAGGCGCGCGATGTGGAAAGTGGGTTGCGGCGTTTGGTGTATTGGGATCAAATGGGCGGATTATTTAAGGTGATGGGGCTATATAGTGATGAAAAGTGCAAGCCAGCAGGATTTTAAAGCGGATTATTTGACGCAAAAGGGCTTTGCACCTGATGCGTTTCATGGGTTTTTTACGCGTAAGGGCGGCGTGAGCGGCGGGCTATATAATGGTTTGAATTGTGGGGTTGGATCTCGTGATGATGCAGATTCGGTTCAAATGAACCGTGCATTGGTTGCGGAAGCGACGGGGGTTGAGGCTTCGCGGCTAGTGTCTGTGCATCAGGTGCATAGTGAAGTTTGCGTTTATGTTCACGCACCCATACAAGGCGAGAAGCCGCAGGCGGACGCGATGGTTACGGATATAGCAGGTTTAGCGCTTGGGGTTTTGACGGCGGATTGTACGCCTGTGTTGTTTTATGGCGTTAAAGGTGATGGTAAGCCGATTATTGGCGCAGCGCACGCAGGATGGGGAGGTGCATTTAAGGGTGTTTTAGAAGCAACGGTTGAGATGATGCGAGTGCGGGGTGCGATGGTGGGGCAGATTTCAGCCTGTATTGGGCCGTGTATCGCGCAAGGGTCTTATGAGGTGCAAGATGCGTTTATGCATCCGATCGTCGAGCGCGATGATATAGCCGAGAAGTTCTTCATGAGCGGACAGAAAGCGGGATATTTGATGTTTGATTTATCCGGATATTGCGCATTTCGTCTGGCGCAGGCAGGAGTCAATAATGTGGCGATGATGGATCGCGATACTTATGGTGATGAAGCGCATTTTTATAGCTACCGACGTGCGACACATCGCAACGAAGTGGATTATGGCCGGCAAATTTCGGTTATTGCGCTTCGTGCATAAGAGTGAAAAAAGTGAATTGCCTCTTGATTTAAGCGGCGTTTTTTTCTTATAGTGCGGTGCAATTATACGTATCTTAAAAGGGCTGTGCTACGATGAAGCTGATTACTGGGAATTCTAACCGCCAATTGGCCGAATCTGTTTCGTCTTATCTGAATATTCCATTGACGCAGGCGAGCTTAAAGCGTTTTTCCGACAATGAGGTCTTTGTTGAGATCATGGAAAATGTGCGCGGCGAGGATTGTTTTTTCATTCAATCGACGTCTTATCCCGCCAATGACCATTTGATGGAGCTGTTAATTGCGATTGATGCGCTTAAGCGTGGGTCGGCGCGGCGGATTACGGCGGTTATTCCTTATTTCGGTTATGCGCGGCAGGATCGTAAAACGGGCAGTCGCACACCGATTTCGGCTAAGTTGGTTGCGAACATGATTACGGCGGCGGGGGCGGATCGGGTTTTGACTATGGAATTGCATGCTGGGCAAATCCAAGGTTTTTTTGATATTCCTACGGATAATTTGATTGCGGCGCCCGTGTTTGTGCCGCAAATTCTCGATCAATTTAATGATGAGAAATTGTGTATTGTATCGCCGGATGTTGGTGGTGTTGTGCGCGCGCGGGCGCTGGCGAAACGATTAAATGCGGATTTGGCGATCATTGATAAGCGCCGCGAAAAAGCCGGTGTGTCCGAAGTGATGCATGTGATCGGTGAGGTTGACGGCAAGGTTTGCATTTTGGTCGATGATATCGTTGATTCTGGTGGGACGCTGTGTAATGCGGCGGTGGCGTTGAAGGAGCATGGCGCGAAAGAGGTGCAGGCTTATGTTGTGCATGGTGTGCTTTCGGGCGGAGCGGTGGCACGGATTGCGGATTCGCCGATGGAGAAGTTAGTGATTACGAACACAATTGCTGCGACGGAATCGGTCATGTTGTCTGATAAGGTTGAGCAATTGTCGGTGGCTTCACTGCTTGGTGAGGCGATGCGACGTATTCATGAAGAACGCAGTATTTCTGCGTTGTTTAAATAGGTGTTGACATTGGTTGTTTTATAACTAATCTAATGTATTAAACCTTATAATTGAAAAAATATATCATGAGTGACTTAATAGATCGTCTTCAAAGTAAATTGGATGGAACAGAGAAGCATATTGCCGCGGCTACCCGTTATTTTGCAAAAGAACACTATGAAGCTGGCAAAGCGCTATTATCAAATGAAGAATATTTGGAGTTATATTACTATGACGATGATTTCCGTGAGAAAATTGAAGCGTCTCCCTATGCTAAAGAATTCGAAAGAGCATCAGCTAAAGAAACTTATGCTGATGCAAAAACATTCTTTGACAAGGTGCGTGCAGCCACTGCTTACCCATTTCTGCTAACACGTGATGCCAAAAGATTTGCAGCAGATATATTGATCGCAGATTTTAAAACCGAGCAACACCTGCCTTAATAGCATTTTTTCCTTGAAATTCGCGGCATAATCTGTTTATTTAGCGCGACTGTAACGGCTCAAGACCACCCCTGGAGGCGAGCCATAACTTAAAGAAAGAAATGCTATGTCGAAAAATTATAAATTCGAAGCGGCCAAACGTGAGGGAGCCGGCAAGGGGGTCGCTCGTGCACTACGCCGTGAAAACCGCATACCTGCTGTAATATATGGTGACCACAAAGAGCCTTTTTTGATTTCGCTTCCGGCGAATGAAACCAATGTGCGTTATAATCGCGGTGGTATGTTTACCACGTTGTGCGATTTGAGTGCGGATGGTGAAAAACATTTGGTGCTTGCGCGGGATGTGCAATTGCACCCTGTGACTGATGTTGTGATGCATATCGATTTTCTGCGCGTGACAAAGAAAACAATGATTGCGGTGGAAATTCCTGTGCACTTTATTAACGAAGAGCAATCGCCTGGTCTTGAGGGGCGTGGTGTTTTGAACATTGTGCGTCACACGGTTGAGTTGATGTGTTCGGCGGTTTCTATTCCTGATCAAATTGAAGTAAATTTGGCGGGTAAAGAAGAGGGCGATTCAGTCAATATCAGTGATGCGACTATGCCCGAAGGTACAAAGCCAATTATTGATGACCGTGACTTTACGATTGCGACCATCGTTGTTCCTCGCGCTATTGAAGAGATAGTGGTTGAGGGCGAAGAAGGCGAAGTTGCTGAAGGTGAAGAAGGCGAGGCTGCTGAAGGTGAGGCTGCTGAAGGTGGTGACGCGGCGGCTGAAGGTAAGGATAAGGCTGAATAGGCTTAATTTTTTCACAATTATTGAATTTGAAACATCCCGGAGATATTCGGGATGTTTTTTTATGTGTGGCGTCGGCTGATGTTTAGGATGCGTTTTTGTGCATAACGCTTTATAGTTGTTTGATGTTTTCATTTATTAGAAAAAGAGATGCGGGTATGTGGTTGATTGTAGGATTGGGGAATCCAGGGGATAAATACAAAGGCAATCGGCATAATATTGGGTTTATGGCAGTTGATGCGATTGCGCAGGCGCATCGGTTTACGGGATTTAAATCGAAATTTCAGGGTGAGTTTAGCGAGGGACGTATTGGTGATGAGAAGGTGGTGTTGCTTAAGCCGCAGACATATATGAATGAATCGGGGCAGAGTGTGGGGCGTTGCGCGAAGTTTTATAAGATCCCCCCCGCGCGGATCATTGTTTTTCATGATGAACTGGATTTGCCGCCATCGAAGGTGCGCTTGAAAGTTGGCGGTGGTGTGGCGGGGCATAATGGGTTGAAATCTATTAAGGCGCATTTGGGCACTGCTGATTTTCATCGTGTGCGAATGGGGATAGGGCATCCTGGGGATAAATCGCGGGTGAGCGGGTATGTGCTTTCCGATTTTGCTAAAGCGGATGCTGTTTGGTTGGAGCGCTTGGTTGCGGCGTGCGGGAAGTATGCCTCGCATTTGCTCGCGGAGAAGAAGGATGATTTTATGACGCGGGTTTTAGAAGAGGTTGTTTAGTTCTTTTTGTTCATCTAGTAGTCCGAGTGATCCTAGATATTGGCTACAGGTGGTTTGATGTTTTCTTACATGTTCAGGTACATTAGGGACTGTGCTTGCTTCTGAGCGATTTGCGAACGCTATTGTTATTCTGCATGATTTAAGGGCACGGTCATTTGTTACCGTTTGTGACTGTGCGTTTGTGTTTGTTCGCTCTAAGTTGTTTTGTGTATCAGCAGAGGATTTTAATATCGCGTCAGCCAATTCGAATGTAGGTTTGACTGCATTATGAAATACAAATCCTAATGGATCTAAACCATATCTCGGTTTTAAAAACCCATAGTTTAAAGCCCCAATTGCGATAGCTGCGAGGGTTGCTGCATATATTTTTTCTTGAATCTTCAGGCGAGCGTTATAAGCGCTATTAGCTTGCGCTGGCTTCATTTCTAACCATAGTGACATTTTACACCTGCTGTATTTATTTACGAAAACTAAAGTAGCAAGGATTTTATTTTATGTCAATGGTTTTCTGGCGCGGGAGTGTCTTGATTGAAAAATCCCCCAATAAATTCGCCGGTGTCTTTGTAATAGTCTTGTAAATTGCGGCCTGTGTGCGTTTGGGCGATGGCGTTATATTCATCCTGAGCGAATGAGTTAAAAGGCTTGGCGAGTAAAAAATTGCCACTCATTCCGCCATGTACTAACTCAGCGACCAAATAGGGGGCGAGGACGAATTTGGCGAATATTCCAGTTATGCCTTTGCCGATCATGTTGGCGCCTTGTTTGATATTATCTTTGTCTTTTTTAATCATGTCGTTTTCCCTGTTGTTTTGTATGTATTTTTATTTGCATTTATACTACGCTCCATTTTTAAAAACGAAAGTGAAAAATATGAGTTTTAATTGTGGAATTGTGGGTTTGCCCAATGTTGGAAAATCAACTTTGTTTAATGCGTTGACGGCTACGGCGGCGGCACAAGCGGAGAATTTCCCGTTTTGTACGATTGAGCCGAATGTGGGTAAGGTTGGGGTGCCGGATGCGCGGTTGCCCAAGATTGCAGCGATTGCGAAGTCAGCGCGGGTTGTGCCTGCGCAGTTGGAGTTTGTGGATATTGCAGGGTTGGTTAAGGGCGCGTCGAAGGGTGAGGGGCTGGGGAATCAGTTTCTGGGTAATATTCGCCAGACCGATGCGATTATCCATGTATTGCGGTGTTTTGATGATACGGATGTCATTCATGTTGAGGGCGGTGTTGATCCGATCCGCGATGCGGAAACGATTGATACGGAGTTGATGCTTGCGGATTTGGAGAGCGTGGACAAGCAGGTGATATCGCTGCAAAAAAGAGCGCGTGGTGCGGACAAAGAGGCGAAAGCTATGCTGGATGTTGCGGAGCGGGTGAAAGCGGCGCTTGATGCGGGGAAGCCAGCGCGTAGTGTCGTGGTGGAGGGTGATGATGTTAAAGCGCTTAAGGGGCTTCAGTTATTGACGTCAAAACCGATCTTATATGTTTGTAATGTTTCTGAAGAAGATGCCGCAAGTGGTAATGATTACACGAAAAACGTGCAAAAGATGGCCGAGGCGCAAGGCGCGTCATGTGTAGTGATATGCGCCGCAATTGAAGCGGAAATTGCACAATTGGATAGCGAGGAAGATCGCACGGAGTTTTTGGATACGATGGGGTTGTCGGAGCCGGGGTTGGCCAAAATTATTCGCGCTGGATTTGCGCTTTTGGGCTTGCAGACTTATTTTACATGCGGACCGCAGGAAGCGCGAGCTTGGACTATTCGTAAAGGGGCGAAAGCGCCGGAAGCGGCAGGGGCTATTCATACCGATTTTGAAAAAGGATTTATCAAGGCGGAGACGATTGCGTTTGATGATTATATTTCGTTAAATGGTGAGCATGGCGCGAAAGAAGCTGGCAAAGTGCGACAAGAGGGTAAGGAATATGTTGTGCATGATGGCGATGTGATTTTATTTCGGTTTAATGTGTCGAAATAGGATGAAGGCGATTTTATGGCGCGACACTCATGCCGTGTTCTAGGGGTGTTTTCATATCGCCTGGATGTTGTTGATCAAACATGTCTTTGCTGTTTTCTTTAATTTTTGCAGTTGTATCGTTTGTTGTGCTTTGCTCTGCAGGTGCGGCGACTTGATTTAAAGTTACTTTGGCTTCGTTAGCGTCGATAGCTAGTTGGTTTATATAAATTATACCTTCTTTCATTGATGCGACATCTGATGAATCTTTATTCGCTTCTAAGAATTTGTCTATGCTGGCTTGGCTGCGAACATATTCTTCGATGGGGATTTCTTTATCGGCAACTTTTATGGTGGCGGGAAGGCTGTGGGTTTGTAAGATGGCTTCAAGGCGAGAGGCGATGGTTTGTGGCTCGGCCATTGCTTCAAGTCTTTGAATGTCAGTTTCGTTTAGGATTTTGCTGTCGATACGTATAGCAGGGAGTCCTATTTCATTGAATAAATTTTTTGCAGCGATTGGGTTTAGATGATTATCCATTACAAATTTGGGGAGCGCTTCGTTTAAATAGTTTCCTATTTCTGCCTTATCTGTTGCGGTTTCGATTATGGAGTAATATTCCTGCATTAATGCCGCTAAACCATCGTTGCCATCTTCGGTGAGTTGGCCAGAGGCGAGTAAATAGTCTGCTTGTGATGGTATAGTTTCTAAATTATTTGTTAGAATAAACTTTGCGGAGCTGGCAATGTCATTGATGGTTTGAATGGCTTCTAAACCTGCTGTTCGCATTTTGATTTCTTCTGGTGATGCGGCTGTATTTGTGCCGTCTTCTGTGGGGTTAAATTTTAATTGTTCTTGAATTTCTTTTAATATAACCGGATTGCGGATGGCGATGCCAATGGGAACATCTATTTGTTTACTCTTTTCAGGGTTTGCGAATGGGACTATGCGCGGTAAGCCAGTGTTTTCTGCAATTTTGATATATTGCTCGATCAGAATTTCTTCGTCCATTCTATGTTGTAAATTGTTAATATCATTAATTGATAATGGATCATCTTTGAACCATTCCACGGCAAAATTAGGGGTGATCATATCACGTTCGACAAGTGAGAGATTATGTGTTGTGGCGAAGTCTTGGATTTTTGTTTTTGTTTCGGCAGCTGTGGAGAGATGTGCAGTGTGATCAGTATAAATGGAATGTAAATTTTCTACGTCTTTACGGGTCAGGATACCCAACATTTCTAAGGCTTTAGTATCTTCCAGGAGGTCAGCAGAGCCAAATTGGTCGACACTATCGCTGACGCTTGCGCCAAATTTTGCGGTTAATGCATTTATATCCGCATTGTCGCGAATTATACGGTATTCGGCGGGTAGATCGTAGGGGCTTGGCTCAGCCGCGACTTCTGCTTCGACTTTGTTTGTATCTGGCGTGGCGTCGTCGTCTTCTACTTCGGCGCTCTCGCCTTTGGGCTTGTCTTCATCTGTTGTGGCGTTCTCACCTGTATCAGGAGTCTCTTTACCCTTATCTTTATCTGTCGCGGGGTCTGATTTTATTTTGTCAGCTTCTGCTTTTGCTTTTGCAGCTTCGGCGTCAGCGGATTCTTTTGCTTTTGTTGCTTTTTCTTCCGCCAGTTTGGCTTCGGCGGCAGCTTGTAAGGCTGCTTCAGCTTGAGCGTTTTCGGCGGCCTCAAGAGCTTGCCTTTGCTTTTCATCCACAAGTGCTTCATGGTAATCTAAACGTTTTTCTTCAAACCATTTGTTGTTTGCTGGACGGGTGGCGAAGCTGTAGACGGAGGGGCGCCCCATATTATTTAATGCAGTTTCTAAAGTTTTTTGATCCTGAGGGCTTAATTCGTCCATGGCCTGTTCGTATGTTAGGCTTGAATTTGTGCCGAAGCCTGTTGGGCCGCGAAGAAGAGCGAGGCCTTCATCGGTAAATCCTTCAGCGTTTAGATTTCTGCCGTTTGCGAATAGATAATCCTTAATCAACATATCTTGGGATGGGTCGCCGTAACGTCCGTTCCATTTGTCTTTGTCATTGCTGTTTAGTTCGCCGTTACGGCTGTAAGCGTGGTTAGCAAATGCATATCCATAAGTATTTAAAATGAGTCGGTCATATAATGGAAAGGCTGGTGTGCCTTCGAGTTTATCAATCATTACATCCAAGGGGGCAACCATGATCGGAGTCAGGAGTGCGGCTTTTTCAGGATAGGTAAGTTTCGCGAAATTTGGGGTGTTGGTCATGATTGCGAGATCTTCGTCGCTCATCGTGTCTAGCGCGATCATATGGCTGGGGGACATAAATTCCTGCGCGAGCTTCATGTATGCATTAAAGGCTTTTGAGTCTGGCTTGAGTGCGTCGAACATTATTTCAGGCGGTGTATCGAGATGTTTTTGCAAAAGGGCGATTTTATCATTCAAGCCCATGCTGAGATATTGTTCTCTGCTTTCATCGTTATTGATATCTAAACCCATCATTGCAGCGAGGTCTTCTTGGGGTATTTTTTTACTGCCGATGATTTGTGCGGCGTCGTATTTATATTCGCCATATTTGCGCTCGTCCTGGATGCGCGCCATGACTTCGGGGTCGGTGATGGATGGTTTTGAAAATGCCTTGAATGCCATGCGCAAATCGCGCTCATCGGGCACAAGAATGCCTTCATAAATGCCTTGGGAGAGTTTTTTGATGGCGCTATTGTCACTGGCAAGATCGGTTTTTATGAGGTCTTCGCGCTCAGCTCTTGTCATTTTGTCGATGTCGGCTTGAGATATATCGGGATCGAATTTTGCGATGGCTCTGAGGTCTAATTGATATTGCACATAGTCGTAGATTTGTTCGGGTGTGACGATGGCGGTTTCTTCACCGAAATAGGCGGTGACTTCTTTTTGTAATTGTTCATCGGGGTAGTAAAGCACGCGGATATCAACGGGCATACCGTCGGCTACGTTTTCCAGTGTTTCATATGCGCCGAGCGCGAGGATGTTGTCACTAACTACGCCGTATTCAGCGCGGTGAGTTGCGATGGCGTCGCGATTAAAACTTTCACCGCTCATGGTGTGGAACAGGTGCGATGCGGCGGCCATTATATCCGATGTGGCGTTTACATGACTTTTTGTGCCGTCATAGCTGGTTTTGTATTGCTCTAGTGTAAAAGCCTGAATGATGAAATCGGTAAATGCACCATCGTTGTTGGCTGCAGCTTTCATGTCTTTGCTGAGTTTAGATGAGGTGAAATCTTCACCGTCTACACCGCGTGAGCGCGAAAGGCGTGCGCGGAAGTCGTCTTCAAACCCCTTAAGTGCGGGGAATTGGGTGAAGAATTGTTGTATGAGTTTATCTTGCTCGGCTTCGACTTTGGCGAGTTCGGCTTCATTGTTTTCCTGTCTGTAACCGCGGCCTTGCTTTGTTTCTGCGGTTCGATCGAGAAGGGTGATTTTTTCGCTGATATCTTTAAGTAATGTCGCGGTGATGATGAAGCTGTTTGCAGAGGCGATGTTATCGGAAAAGCTGTCGGTGATGTTGCCCATTTTATCGCCACGTATGGGCATGTCGTTGGCATCGCGAACGATTTCGCCGTCTTCACCGAATTGCACACTATAGATATCGCCCTTTTTGTCGAGTATATAGCTATAGTTGAAGTCGCCTTCTGTGTATTTTAAAAGTTTGCCATCTTCGTAATATGATGCGCCGTATTCCTTAAAAGCGTCTAGGAAAAGTGCTCTGGTATGCAGGCGTGTTGTGGTGTCGTAAAAATTATCCGGTTTGATATCAACAATGCTGCGGTGAAATGTGGACTCGCGGTTTTGTGTGTTGCTTAGGGCTGTTTCGAGATTTTCTATAGCATGTTGAAAATCCAAGCCGAACAGGTCATCCATTGTAATGGGCGGGGCTTCAGTTGTTTCGGCTGGGGCTTGTGGTTGTTGTGCTATATTGGCTCGGGCGAGTTGTTCGAGATCGCCCTTTATTTTAATGAGTGTTTCTATTTGCGCTTTGGCCTCTGCGGGGATGAGACCTTCCTGATCCTTCATGAGACCATAAGCTGTGACAACATTATTGAAGGCTTGAAATGTTGCTTGGTTGGTTAGATCAACATCGCCCGTGGGGAGGTCGTCATTGATTTTCAAAGCGGTTTGATCCGGAGCATTTGCATCAATAAGGCTATTAAAGATAGTTTTGTATTCAGCGATCCAGTCACGCGCAGCATTCAGCTCGGCTTGATGCGCCGCTTCATATGTATCAATCTGTTCTTGGGTTAATGCTGCCATTTCTTCTCTTTATATATGTGCGTGTAAAATTACAGCACTTTTTCTATCGTTAAGATCAGGGTATAGAAAAATGAGACGAATGTCAAATTTTTGTTTTATTACAGTGCGTTAACGATTTGTTAACCTTTTGTGTTTTATAGTATCGGGCGCATTGAAAATGTTTGACATTCTGGCTCGCCTATCTTACGTAAAATTTGGGCGTAAATAGATATGGTTATCCTCGCGCGCTCCTTTGTAAAAAGGGTGCATTAGAGTGGGTAAATGCAAATATTACAATGTGTTAAGCGGATTTTTGTGTGGCGATTTTACGACCATTTACGAGATCCGTGTATGCACTACGGAGTTTGCGGGTGATCTCGCCGACCTTATATGTATGGTCATCAATTTTACCTACGGCGGTTACTTCGGCGGCGGAACCGGTTAAGAATATTTCATCGAAACTGTTCATTTCTTCGGGTTTGATTCGGCGCTCTTGCACGGGGATGCCGAAATCTTTTGCTAAGTCGATGACCGTGCGGCGTGTGATACCGCTTAAGAAGCGGTCAGCGATAGGGGTGTGGATGACATCGCCTTGGATGCAAAAGATGTTGGCACCTGTGCTTTCGGCAACAAAGCCCTCATGGTCGAGCATTAAAGCGTCATTATAGCCGTCTTGCATGACTTCATGTTTAACCATGCAGTTCAGATTATAGAGGGAAGCCGTTTTTGCGGTGGTTGGGGCGCTGTTTGGGTTGGGTTTGCGCCAATGGGTGGTTTTTAGGGTGATGCCGTTTTCAAGCATATCGGCGCTGAAATAGCTGCCCCAATCCCATGCGGCTATGGCCATGTGGGTGTGGGTTCCTGTCACGTCGATGCCCATTTGCTCAGCGCCGCGCCATGCAGCAGCACGTAAGTAAGCGTTATCAAGTTTGTTGGCTTTCATGACTTCTTTTTTGATGCGGTCAATGTCGTCGGCGGTATAATGCATTTCCATGTGTATAATTTTTGCAGAATGAAGCAAGCGCTCGGAATGTTCGTGGCTTTTGAAAATTACACCATTGTAGGCGCGTTCGCCTTCGAAAACTTGCGTGCCATAGTGCAGGGCGTGGGTGAGATAATGCATTTTGGCCTCGCGCCAAGGACGCATTTCGCCATCCATCCAGATAAAGCCGTCGCGATCGTCAAAGGGGATAAGTGCCATGGTATAGTTTTCCTGTATAAATAAGTCTATAAGGTACTGTAGAGTGCTAATATTTGTAAAGTTTTAGTTTAAGTATGAGTGAAAAATCGCAAGAAAATTATCAGGTGAGTGTCGCTGATCCTAAGTTTGAGGCCTTCGCGCAGTTGGCACATGTATTGGTGATCGATGATGATCGGCGAATTCGTGATTTATTGACGCGATATTTGACGGAGCAGCAATTTGTTGTTATTGCGGCGGCGGATGCGCGAGAGGCTAAAATTTTGCTGCGTAGTTATGATGTCGATGTGATTGTGGTGGATGTTATGATGCCAGGGGAAACAGGCTTGGAGTTTACGGCTTCATATAGAGTAGAGTCTTCTACGCCGATTATTTTGTTGACGGCGTTGGGGGAGACGCATGATCGCATAGCAGGTTTAGAGGTGGGAGCGGATGATTATTTGGCAAAGCCATTTGAACCGCGTGAATTGGTTTTGCGCTTGAATGCAATTTTAAAACGTACGGCTAAGAGGTTAGATCATCCGCGAAAATTACAAATTGGTGAATGGGTGTATGACCCTAATATGGATCAAATAAGCACCTCTGATGACACAATTAAATTGACCAACGCGGAAAGCGTGTTGGTTCAAGCGCTGGCGCGAGATGCTGGTGAGGTGGTGTCACGCGATGATTTGGCCAAGCGTTGCGGCGTTGACGCAGGGGAGCGTACTATTGATGTGCAGGTGACGCGTTTGAGGCGCAAAATTGAGCAAGATACTAAAAACCCACGTTATCTTCAAACTGTGCGGGGTAAGGGGTATATTTTAAGAGCCGAGGTTTTATAAATGGCGGGCATTTCAGTAAAACAGTTTTTGCCAAATACGCTTTTGGGGCGTTCGCTGATGATTCTTGTGACGCCAGTGGTTTTGATACAGGCGTTTACGATATTCATATTTTTTGACCGTCATTGGAGCAAAATTACGACACGTCTTGCTTTTGCAGCGTCTGGTGAGATTTCGATGATTGTTCAGGAAGTTAAGGATGAGCCTTTGTATATTTCACATCTTCAGACACGCGCTAAAAAATATCTGGATGTTGATGTCGCCTACACACCTAGTGAGAGTATTCCGTTGGGTGATAAAACGAGTGGAGCAAAAATATGGGAATATATGGTGGCTGAACGCCTTTCAAAGGAATTGTCCGCGCAGATTAATGAAGGTTTTGTTATTCATACCGATTTTAGCGAGAAGAAGATTAAGGTTTTCATTCAGCTCAAGGATGGGATGTTAAAAGTTTCATTGCCGCAGCGGCGTTTATATTCGTCATCGGGTTATGTGTTTTTATTGTGGATGGTCGGGTCTTCGGTTTTATTGCTTTTGATTGCGATGTTGTTTATGCGTAATCAGATACGACCCATACGAAAATTAGCGGCGGCAGCAGAGCGTTTTGGTAAAGGCCGGGATTCTCCTTATTTTAAGCCTGAAGGTGCGAGAGAGGTGCGTCAGGCTGGGCATGCTTTTATAGATATGCGTAGGCGCATCAGTCGGCAAGTTAATCAGCGTACAGATATGCTGGCAGGAGTTTCACATGATTTGCGAACGCCTTTGACCAGAATGAAGTTACAAACTGAAATGATGGATGAGGGGGCAGATAAAGAAGGGATCCGCGAGGATTTACAAGATATGGAGCGCATGATTGAGGGGTATCTCGATTTTGTTCGTGGAGATGGTGAAGAAGAATTTGTGCATGTTAACATTGCAGAGGTGTTTGCGAAGTTGATTGGTGCAATGCAGCGCCAGATGCATGTTGAGATTGATTTGGATTTAGAGTTGGATTTAACTTGCGCTTTGCGCCCTTTGGCTTTTGAGCGCGCGATGTCTAATATATTAAATAATGCGGCGCGCTATGCTGGTCATATATGGGTCAGTGGAACGTATGTGAAGCATAAAAATAAAGCCACTTATGTGCGCCTTTGTATAGAGGATGATGGGCCCGGTATCCCAGAAAGCCAATATAGTGAGATGTTTAAGCCTTTTAAGCGGTTGGATACATCGCGAAATGCTGAAACTGGTGGGGTGGGGCTGGGGCTTTCTATTTCTTTGGATATTGTGCATGCTCATGGTGGATCGATTGATATGGATCGTAGTGCGCATGGTGGCTTGGCTGTGATTATTTTATTACCTATTTGATTTTATGTAATCGTTCTTTAGTCATTTTTAAACATTATCCTTCATAATGATTGTAACTGCGTTAAATAATTCACAATTAATCATCATAGAAAATTAAAGAAACGCACATGAACGGGGCTGAAAATATAGAGCATGTAAGTGTATCCTCTCCATTTCAAGGAAAGGCTGTTTTGCGTTATATGCATATTATATTGTTAGTGATTGGAATATTATCCGTATTAGCTTCATTCTTTTTACTCAAAAACTTTGTCACCAATATTACGCAGCAGCAACAAACTGAATCCTCACAAAAATTAGTACAAAGCGCGGCCAGTGAATTTAAAAACATTGTGCGTACAGGCGATGGATTGGCGCAGACTTTATCAGTCATCAATATGCCGGATATTGAAGATATTCAGAGTATGATTGCGAGCCATGAAAGTGAATATAGATATTATAAGCAAATTGTATGGTTTTATAAAATGCCGAACAATGAGTGGAGTTTTACAGAGCTATTAGGCAAAGACGATAACGCTTTAAAAAATCACTTAAAACCAAGTGTGGAGCTACTGAAATCAGCGCTCGCGCAGGAAATTATAAAAAGCGTAGATATGACTTTTCTCGACTATTCACAGGGGTTTGAACGTAATCAGGACAATGGCGATCTTCCTTTATCTTCACGCTACATGTTGGCAGGGCAAGCCGTTGAGGCAAATAATGAATATCGTGGTTTTTTGCTTTATGTTATTAATTTTGTGGGCACTTACGATGCGGCATGGATAGAATCAAACCCATATGCGGCGTATATAAGGATGCGCGAAGTTGGGAGCGCAAATTACATTTATGAGTTTTCTAGGGATAAAGATAAGGTCGCTCATTTTTCAACAATGAAACAGACATATGAATTGCCATTTGGTGATCAAAATTTAGAGGTGTCTGGGTTGTCGATGCCGGACAAGCGTTTTGCGTTTTTGGATTCCTTATTATATTTGGTTTTAGCATTTGGCGGCTTTTTCCTTATATCTGGACTGTTCTTTATCAAGGCTAGTCAGCAGCAATCAGAAAAAGTTTTACGATTTAATGAAGAGTTGGCATTGAAAAACAAAGCATTGAAATCTGAGGTTGATGCTCGTAATCGGTTGAAAACAGCAGTGGAAATTGCAGAGCAACGTAGCAGCGCCGTTATCAATGCCATTGGTGATATTATTTTAGAGACGAATCCTAAGGGCGATATCGTTTTTCTTAATAATTCATGGCAGAAGATTACGGGGTTTGATATTCAGCAAACTTTGGGGCAATCCTTGGCACAGATTATTCATGCGGATGATCGCGATCAAATTATGCAGGGGTTTGAAAATCTTTTGAAAGGCAAAAGTGAAGAGGTAAGGGCTTTTACGCGTTTGCGTTTGGTTGATGGTGGGTTTAAGCCTGTTGAGCTTGTGCTGCGTATTGTTTTGATTAAAGGTCAGCAAGAGCAGCGCGTGATTGGAACATTTACCGATATTGAAGAGCGTCGTCGCGCGGAGCTAGCGTTAAGCTTGGCGGAGAAAAAATATCGCAGTATTGTTGAAAATGCAGCGGGGGGGATTTTTCAAATGACCCAAGAGGGCGTTTATTTGAGCGCTAACCCAGCGTTTGCCAATATATTGGGTTTTAAAAATGCAAATGAGTTGATGCGCGATGTTAAGAATGCGAATGAACAGTTATTTGAGAATGTTCAGCAGCGCAATGCTTTGTATAAGCGCTTGTTCGAAGGGGGTGAGTCTGTACGTCATAAAGTACAGATGCGAAAGCAGGATGGCTCTCAAATTTGGGTGTATGAGAACATTCGAGGTGTTTTAGATAGTAATGGACAATTGATGTTCTTAGAGGGGAGCATCGAAGATATTACCGAGCGCCTGGCGTTTGAGGCGGCGATTAAAAAGGCGCAGAATAATTCGGAGTTGGCTAATCGGGCGAAATCTGAGTTTTTATCGAATATGAGTCATGAATTGCGTACGCCGCTCAATGCGATTATCGGGTTTTCCGAGATGATTAAAAACGAAGTCTATGGAGCAATTAAAGAGCGGGCATATTGGGAATACGCGTGTGATATTAATGATAGTGGGACGAAATTGTTAAATATCATTAATGAAATTTTGGATATTTCAAAAATTGAGGCGGGCGATCGTCAATTAAATGAAGGGGTCATTAGGCTGCCAGATGTTGTTGAAGCGGCATTGATTTTACAAGAAGGTAAAATTGAGGCTTCGAAGCTAGTAATTACGAAATCGTTGGAGAATATTCCTCATATTTTGGGTGAGGAATTGGCTATTAAGCAGATTATATTAAACCTTTTATCGAATGCAGTGAAGTTTACTCCCAATCATGGTCGGATTACTATTTCCGGGCATGTCGCACGGGATGGGGATTTGCATTTTTCGATTACAGATACAGGGGTTGGTTTGGATGAGGCAGAAATTAAGAAAGCGTTGTCACCGTTCGGGCAAGCCGATAATGATTTGTCGCGCTCTGGCAGTGGGACAGGATTGGGTTTAACGTTGGTTGATGCGTTGGTGAAGTTACATGGCGGTGCATTCGAACTGTTTTCGCAAAAAGGTATTGGGACGACGGCAACAGTTATATTTCCGAAGGACCGTATTGTTCAAAATCGTGATAAGGTTAGTGCTTCGCAGAATTCATTTTCGCAGGAATCCAATATGTTTAAAGCGATTATTACACCCGATGATGCCGTTTAATCATAGAAACGATCTTCATTATCTTCTTCCTTTTCATTGAGAACACGTTTGGATATTTCGAATGAGAAGCCTGCACGAGCCATGCGGCCAAGTTCTTTTTGTTGGAGTTTCATAAGGTCTTCGGGGTTATTTGGCGTGCGTAGTGGCGGTCGATGGGGGCCTATGCGTTTTTTACGGACAAGGGTGCGGGCGGATTGGAGTTCGGCATCGGCGGTATCTTTGAAGTTTTCTTCGTCGAAATGCTGTAATTCTTGGATAATTATAGTGTTTTCTAGACCTTTTGATTTGAGGTAGGTTTCGATGGCGCGCTTTGATTTACCTTTGCGGCGTAGGGCGCTGACTTTGGCGCGGGCGTAAACACTGTCATTTAGTAATTCGGCTTTGATGAATTTTTCAACCAGCTCATCGATCATTATGCAGCATTCATCGTAGTTTTGTTCGGTATGATGCATGCAGGAGCGTTTGGCTTTGCGCCGCATGACTTCGCGGAAATTGGTGCTGCTAGATGAGAAGCGTTCTAAATAATATAAGCCAGAATTGTGCAAGTAAGTTGCGGTGATTTTGCGCGGTATTTTTTGCTGTTTTTTATCTGATGCTTTTAAAGGCTGGCTTTTTTCAGTGTATGAATTACTTTGGGACATAGAATAATTTAACGTGAAAGTTCATTTAATGCCACAATCTTCGCAATCGAAAGCATCAGCTTCGATCCAAATTCCGCAACCTATTAGGATACCTGTGATCAATTACATTGGGTTGAACACGTTGATAAAGCGTGAAGTTGGACGGTTTTTGAGTGTTTATTTGCAAACTATTGTTGCGCCGATTATTACGACTTTGCTGTTTTATACTATTTTCGCTTTGGCGTTTGGCGGGATAGCGCGCAAAGTTGGTGATGTTGCGTTTTTGGAATTTCTTGCCCCGGGTTTGATTATGATGACGATGGTGCAAAATGCGTTTGCGAATACGTCTTCGTCGATTGTGATTTCTAAAGTGCAGGGTAATATTGTTGATATATTGTTGCCACCGCTTTCGGCACTTGAGATTTATTTGGGTTTTACCATTGGTTCAATGATTAGGGGGCTTACGGTCGGGCTTGTGACGGGGTTGGTTGTAAGCTTGTTTGTGACGATTAGTGTGGCGTCGTGGCTGTATATTATTGTTTTTGCCGTTTTGGGGACGATGATGTTGGGTTCTTTAGGTTTGGCGGCGGGTATTTGGTCGGAGAAGTTTGATCATATTGCGGCGGTGACGAATTTCATTGTGACGCCTTTGACGTTTTTATCTGGTACTTTTTATTCGGTTAATGCGCTTCCGCCTGCGTGGCAGGGGATTGCGCATTATAATCCGTTTTTTTATATGATTGATGGGTTTCGCGCTGGTTTTATTGGGCAGAGCGATAGTAATCCGATTGTGGGTATTGGGTTGTTAATCGTCATAAATCTGTTGTTGGCGCTCGCGACTTTTGCGATGCTTAGGTCTGGTTATAAAATAAAAAGTTAAGTTTTATTTGGTATATTTAAGATAATGGATGATTTTTCCGATAGTTATGACGACGACTTCATTAATCCTATTACGGATTTAGATGTCGCCGATGATGATGTTATACAGCCATTTCAATTGGATGAATCATCGCTTCGTGGGCGTTGCGTGCGTTTGGGTCCCACGCTTGATGAGATATTAAAGCCGCATGATTATCCTAATCCTATTGCGCATTTGGTGGCGGAGAATATGACGCTGGCGCTGTTGCTGTCTTCGATGTTGAAATATGAAGGATTATTTACGCTGCAAATTCGCGGGGATGGGCCAGTGAGCCTGTTGGTTGCTGATGTGATGTCGGATGGGCGTGTGCGGGCATGCGCGCATTTTGATGAGGAACGGCTGGAGCATGCGCGTCAGCAATTGGCGGGGTTGAAGGCGGAGGAAAGCTCACGCAATCATTTGGCGCAATATTTGGGTAAAGGCTATATTGTTTTTACAGTGGAGCAGGGGGAAAACGCGCAACCTTATCAGGGGATTGTGGAATTGCGCGGCGCTTCGTTGGTTGATTGTGTGCAGCATTACTTTAATCAATCCGAACAAATTGATACGGGTATTAAAATGGCGATTGGCCAGCGTGATGACAAATGGCGCGGGGGCGGTGTTATGTTACAGCGTATCCCCCAAGAGGGTGGGCGCGGTTTGGAGAGTAAAAGTAACTTGGATGCGGATGATTGGCGACGCGCGATGATTTTGATGGAAAGTGCTACAGAAGATGAGTTGTTAGATGCCGCGTTACATTCAAATGTATTGCTGATGCGTTTATTTCATGAAGAGGGTGTGCGGGTTTTTTCTGGGCATGGTGTGGAGAAATTTTGCCGTTGTAATGCCGAAAAAGTGGTGAGCATGCTCGGCATGATGTCTGTTGAAGATTTGGATTACATGGAAATTGATGGTCAGATTTCGATGAAATGTGAGTTTTGTTCAAAAGAATACTCTTATCCGCGTGATGAATTTAAGGGCGTGCAGGGCGAGGCATCGAGCATCGATAAAATTTAAGCCAGTCAGCACGTTTGTATTAATGCCGCCAAAATGAGGGGTGGAAGATAACGAACGCGGCTAAAATTTCCAGACGCCCTAAGATCATTCCAATTAAACATACCCATTTTGCAAAGTCATTGAGTGTTGAAAAATTTCCTGATGGGCCGATAATTTCGCCTATGCCTGGCCCTACGTTTGAAATTGAGGTCATCGCGCCTGAGGTGGCCGTTATGAAATCCAATCCCGTGAGGGAGAGGAGGAGGGCGATGGTCATGAAGCATATGGCGTAGACAAAAAGGAAGCTCATTACAGAAAGTGGGACTTCGTGCGGGATAGGTTTTCCGTTGTAATATGCTTTGATTGCGGCGTTGGGGTGGATGAGTTTTTGAATTTGTACTTTTGCGACGGCGGCTAAAATTTGGAAGCGGAAGATTTTAATGCCGCAGGAGGTTGAGCCCGCGCATGCGCCCATAGCCATGAGGAAGAACAGAATAGCGACCACGAAACCGCCCCATGTGTCGTAGGCTTCGCTGGCGTAGCCTGTCCCCGTCATGAGTGAGGTGATGTTGAAGATAGAGCCTACTAAAGCTTCATGGGTTGTTATGTCAGTGGTGATGGTTAGGTAGAATGTGATAATGGCAGTGGTTGAGAGTAATATTGTGATGAACCATTTTACCTGAGGGTCACGGAAAAGTGGTGTTACATTGCCGCGCGAAGCTTTCAGGTAAAGCACAAAAGGGATACCCGCAGACATCATAAAAAATGTAGAAATGCATTCAATTAAAAGGCTGTCGAAATGGCCGATTGAGCTGTCATATGTTGAAAAGCCACCAGTTGCGATTGTGGTCATTGCATGGGCTAGGGCGTCAAATGTGCCCATGTCAGCAAACATATAAGCGATTGTACAAATAATAGTCAGTGCGAGATATATGAAACCTATTGAGCTGGCGAGTTCGGCAGCGCGGGGGAGGGCTTTTTCATCTTCGGATAGCTCGGTTTTGAAAATTTGCATACCTCCAACATTTAATGATGGAAGTATGGACATCGCCATGATGATAATTCCGATACCGCCCAGCCATTGGAGGATAGAGCGCCAGAGTAGAATTCCAGGTGGTGCGTCGTCTAGGCCGACGATGACGGTTGAGCCAGTTGTTGTTATTCCAGAGACGGATTCAAAGATAGCATCGGTGAGGCTAAGGTCTATAGTTGAGAGTGCGAGAGGGAGTGCACCGAAAAGGGGGAGCAATACCCAGCTTAAGAAGATCATCATAAATGCTTGTCGCGAGTTCATTTGCGAATAGTCTTGCCCAGTGTTGCTGAGCATAAGGGAGCCGCCGAAAAATGCGGTGATGATGATGCAAAGGAAAAACACTTGCCAGTCGTTATTGTCCCAGTATAGATCTGCTAGCATTGGCAGGATCATGCTGATGGATAAAATGGAGAGCAAGATGCCCTGAATGTATAATATTGGGCGGAAGTCCATGAATAATTATTTCCTTTTATTCTTCTTTCCGGTCGTTGCCGTACGCCTATCGTATTCAAATACGTGTCGTTGTTTGCGCCTACTGCATAAATAAAAATCAAACGATTATTATGACGGACTGTTCTCAGCGCTACGGGTATTAAAAAAGCCGAAGCAAGTAATTTGCTTCGGCTTAAATTTTAAACGCTTATGCTCTTAGTTAAAAGAGATATTTACGCGACGGTTGGCTGGTTCGCGGATATTATCAGGTGTTTCAACCAATAATTCGTTTTCACCGCGTGCATCAACCATGATCAAGCTTGGATCCACGCCACGTTGGATCAATGCATCTTTTACATTGTTTGCGCGTTTGAAAGCCAAGCGTTGGTTATATGTTTGTGATCCAGATGTATCTGTGTGACCAACAATATTAACAGTTTCTGGTGGGTTTTTTGATACTTCATCAGCAACCGCATCCAATACATTCAATGCACCAGAACCGAGGTTGGATTTATCCCAGTTAAAGAACACGAGATACATTGCATTTTCTGCCGCCATAGGGGCGTTAGGGTCTACGTCGAATGCGCCGTTATCGATAGGCTCAGGTGCTGCGGCAACGGGTGGTTGAAGCATACCTTCGAGTTGCGCCATGTATTTCAGGAATTCATCCTTACAATTCATGTTGCCTGAATCTTCCCAATTTTCTTCTTGTCCTTCGATCCAGCAATCAAATTTAGCTTGTGCTTTTGCAGCGATTTCTGGAGCAACTTCTCGTCCACCCCAATCATATGCCACGACAAGGCGACCGCGGGCGGCGCTTAATTCTTGAAGGTGTTGTTCGCTGAGGTTCCAGTCAACGACAGGCTCAGGCATTACCATTTCACCAGCTGCTGCTGCTAAACCTTTGCGTGCAAAATGTAGCGCATCAGGATAATCAAACATATCTTTTAATTCGCTGTTTGAAAACGCGCGATATTCACCAGCCAATGCTTGTGTGAACGGGTTACCAACGGCTTGCGCATCATTGAGAGCATCGACTTCGCTAAAGGATGTGAAGGCTGTACAACCTGATGTCAAACCCATGCCAACGATGGTAACAGCGGTTAGAATGGTTTTGCGGAAATTTTTCATTGTAGGTGTGCTCCTTAACTGCATTTAATACTTTTTCATGTTCTATAGAATCGCAATCTGATTGTAAAGGCTCTTTCCATTTTACACACGTAATTTTTCAAATTAATTTATTCAACTTGTATTTTATATGGATATTTGTCTTGACTAATATTCACTCAACGTTTTATACCATGCATGCATTAACACAAAAATACAGTCTGTATATTGCGTAACGGCTTAAAATATGGCCGTTGGCTTTATTTAGATAATCAAAATCAGGAGTAAGTACATGAACAACCCCCTCAAAGGTCGAAGAGTTGCCGTTTTGGTTGCCAACGGATTTTTAGAACAAGATTTAATTATGACGCAAAAAGCGCTTTTGAACGAAGGTGCGGATGTGCGTGTAGTGAGCATGAGTAATGGCTTAGTTAATAGCTGGAGCGTTGATTTGTGGGGTTTGAATTTTGCTGTTGATACACCATTAAATAAAGCGTTGGCCGCTGATTACGATATGTTGGTTGTGCCTGGTGGTTTTCGTAGTGTGGAGAAATTGGTCTTAACGGCCCATACGCGTCGCTTTATTAATGGCTTTGTTGATGCGGGCAAGCCTGTGGCGATATTCGATGATGCGTTAACATTGCTTTTGTTTACAGAAAAAGTCACGGGTGTGAGCGTAAGCGGCCCTGAAACTTTACGTGAAAAGGCCGAGGAAAAAGGCGCTATTTGGGCGAATGAAGCGGTTTGTGTGTCTGATAATGTGATGACGGGTAAAAGTAATGACGAAAGTCGTGAGGGTTTTGTTCGCGCTGTTGCAGATTTCTTTATTAATTATAATAATGATTTGGATATGGCGGCTTAAGGAGCGGCACGAATATTATGAAGGCAGAAATCGAAAGCATTGTTGCGGATATAAAAAGTTCGTTGGCTTTGCTGAGGAGGCATCTTTGACTGGGATGTTGCGGTTATGCGGCTCGAAGAGCTTAATGCGTTAAGTGAAGACCCCACATTGTGGGATGATCCTGAAAAGGCGCAGAATATCATGCGTGAACGTAACCGTTTGGATGACCAAATCGGCGGTGTGCGTGAACTTGAAAACAATCTCAATGATCATGTTGAATTTATTGCTTTGGGTGAAGAAGAGGGCGATGATAGCGTTGTGCTGGAGGCGGAGCATGCTTTGGCGGCGATGAAAGTTGTGGTTGAAAAACGGCAATTGCAAAGTTTGTTGTCGGGCGAAGTTGATGGCAATGATGCATATTTGCAAGTCAATGCAGGGGCCGGCGGAACCGAAGCTCAGGATTGGGCGAATATGATTTTACGGATGTATATTCGTTGGGGGGAGGCGCGCGGATTTAAGGTGAGTGTGCTTGAGGCCAGTAGCGGTGAAGAAGCGGGTATAAAATCGGCGACGATTAAAATTGAGGGTGAACAGGCTTATGGCTGGATCAAGACTGAAAATGGGGTGCATCGGTTGGTGCGGATCTCTCCGTTTGATTCTAATGCTAAACGTCACACCAGCTTTGCATCAGTGTCTGTGTCGCCTGTGATTGACGATACGATTGAGATTGAATTGGAAGATAAAGATTTGCGCGTTGATACTTATCGCAGTAGTGGCGCGGGTGGGCAACATGTGAACACCACGGATTCAGCCGTGCGTATTACGCATATTCCTACGGGGATTGTTGCGGCGGTGCAAAGTGAGCGTTCACAACATCAAAATCGGGCAAATGCGATTTTATTGCTTAAGGCGAAGTTGTACGAAGATGAAATGCGCAAGCGAGAAGAACAAGCGGCAGCAGATCACGGGGAGAAGACTGATATTGGGTGGGGGCATCAAATTCGATCTTATGTTTTGCATCCTTATCAAATGGTTAAAGATTTGCGCACAAGTGCAGAAACATCGCAAACATCGCATGTTTTAGACGGTGATATAGATATGTTTCTGGAAGCCGCGCTCGCATTAAAACTGGATAAATCTTCTTAAAACCCGCTGTGCTCTTGTGATGAGGTATGAAATTGGTTAAAAGGAATTTTAATATTGATTCTTCGAGCCAAGGATAAAGTTCATGAAAAAGTCATTTTTAATCAGTACGATGTTAATTGGGTGTCTATCGGCTTATTCCGTGAACGCTAACCCGTTGGCTATAAACCCATATCCACATGCTGCGACATCAGAAATGGCGGAAGTTGATGATTTTGTCGAGCCTGAAGTCGCGCAGAAAATATTGGATGCGGCGATACCAGTCCCTGTTAAGGTTGAAGTTAATAAGAGCAATATTTTATCTCGTATTCAGGTGCCAAAACCTGGCGATGCTTATTTTGATGAGGTGCCGCGGGTGGCAAAAGATTCTTCGGTTAAGACTGAAGCTGAAACTATTGATTTTGAGAATGACCAATTGGATGAAAATCAGGCGCGGTTTTTAGAGCCTGTTGATGCTGTTAAGGCGATGAGTGAAAAGCGTGAGGTGCTGAAGACGGCAGATTCTCTTAAGAGTATCAATGTTGAAAAGCCAGCTTACAATGATGAAGATCGTCGGGCAGATTTGGAAGCAACGATTGCAGAACAGCTTCAGGTTAAAAAAGCACAAGAATTGAATAGAGCCGCCTTGGCGCAAATTGAACAAGCGCGGCAGGAGCAGGTGGCGGTTGATGCATTGAAGGTGATTGCAAAACAAGAGGCGGACTTTATTAAAAAAGAGGCAGAAGTTAATGCGGCGGCGATGAATTTAGAGGCTGTTAAAGATTTGGAAGAGGCAAGAAAAGCGGCGTTAGAGGCCGAGATGTTGCGTGCTAAAGCGGCGGCGGATACTGAGGTTTTGATCCGCGAAGCCGAGTCAGCAAAGCAGGTGAAAGAAGCGGCGCTACGTGAAGCTGAAATTCTTAAGGCGAAAGCCATGGAAGCGGAAATTGTAAAAAATGCAGCAATTCAGGAAGCTGAGGCGTTTGAGATCACGAAACAAGACGCAGAAGCAGAAAAAATGCAGGCTGCTGAGGATATAGAGATGCTTAAAGTTGCGGCCTTGCGTGACAAAGCGATGCAAACTGAAGCTTTGGATCAAAACGCGGTTATAGAAGCACAGATGGAAGAACTGGAAATAATGAAGCGCGATACGGCGGCGCAGGCCGAAGCACTTAAGATTGAAACTATGCGGGCGAAAGCAATGCAAGCCGAGGCACAGGAAGAAATTGAGGCGCTTAAGGTTGAGAGTGCGCGGGCGAAAGCGATGCAAGCTGAGGCGTTAGAGCAGGTAGCGGATGTTAAGGCTGAAGTTAAGAAGATAGAGGCGATGAAGGTGCAGGCATTTAGGGAGACTAAAGCGCTTGAAATTGCACGTGATCAGGCAGCACTCAAGGCAGAAGACTTTGAGGGAGTTAAAGGTAATAGTTTGCGTGTGAGTACTAAGAATGACGGGGCAATTTTGCCCATGCGCGATGGAGATGATCAGCTTAGTGAGCTGGACAAGGTTTTGTTGGAGCAAAAGCGCAGCTTAAATGAAAGAAATGAACAGGTGGCAAGTCAAGCGATTGAGTCTTCTGTGGCGCCAGAAGAAATTATTTCATGGCAGTCTTCGGCGGTAGTTAAGGCGGTGGATGCGCCAGCTCCGTTGATTGAGCAGTCGCAAGTTCAGGCCCAAGCCGTTCCTGAAGCTAATGTTAGAAACGCACCTCAAGCCGCAAAGATTTTACGCCCAGTTAGCGACAATGCATTGCGAACAAGCTCTGATGCGTTGTTATTGGCATCTGCGCAGCAATGGCAAGTTGAAGAGGGTGAGGATTTGCAGAAGGTTTTAAGTGATTGGACGAGCAAAAGTGGCGCGGAATTGATTTGGGACGCTGATCGCAATTATAAATCGCTTTCTTCTTTAGCGGTGAGTGGATCATTTGAAGTGGCTGTCCAATCGTTGCTTGATCAGTATCGTGATGATGCCGTGCGTCCTACGGCGGTGCTTCATGTTGATCCACAGACGCAAAAGCGGTCTTTGGTTATACGGACGTTGTCTGGCGTTTAATTCGTTAGGCGTTATGCAGTTGAGATAAAATATCCACATTTAATACTGTATTTATCCACAGGTTTTGTCTTAAGCCTGTGAATGGATTTGACTTTTTATGGTCATCGCGTAGACTTATACACATGGGTCACTCGATTCGTCCACAATTTTATCAACACGCACTTAAAATGCACATCTAGCCATCGGGAAACGAATGCGTATTCGTTCAATTTTATTATCATCTGTTGCCATTGTCGCTGCGTTTGCGGCGAGTGACGCATATATAGGTGATGCAATGGCGCAAAGAGGCGGAGTGTTAAGCCCATATTCAGATTGGACAGTAAGTAAAATTGATACGCAGGCTGATCCTTATTGCGCGTTAGCACGTCAATTTAACCCTGGTGTTGTAATGACGATGGCGCGTAATGAGGCGTTTGAGACGTCATTTGCACTTTCGTTTAATGTGCCAGTTCTAACGGTTGGCGGCAATGTTCAAATCACTCTTGATCCTGGCGCGGGTCAACAGCGTGTTTTTAATGTTACGCCGCCTAATGATAAGGCTTTTGTTGTGCGGCTTGGTCGCGATATTGCGTTTTTTAAAGCGATGGAACGTACGGGGATGATACGCGCAGAAGTAGGTGGTCAGACTTTTAATTTTGATGTCGCAGATATGGATAAGGGGCAATATAAGCTTGATGCATGTGTGGCCAATCTTGTAATTCCTGCGGCTGGTACGCAAAGTTATGCGGCGCAGAGCGTTGCGTCTGTTGTACCTACCCCTGCCGCGGCGCCTGTTGTACAGGTGGCTAGAGTGCCTTTGGTAAAAGCTCCGACACAGGTAGATGCTTTTGATCGTGAAATCAATGCTTTGCGAGATCAAGTGGAAGCGTTGCAAGAGAAGAACAACAAGCTATCAAAGCAAAAGCCCGTTCAGGTTGCTTCAAATAATGAAGCGTTTGAAAAGTTGCAGCGCGAGAATTTATATCTTAAAAACGAAGTGCAAAGCATTGAGGCGCAAAGTAGTTTTGCGTCTGAGTTAGAAAAAGAAATAGAGACTTTACGCGCGAAAAATAAAGTTTTAGAGGAAGTCGCTTTTGCGCAAGACCTGAAGTCAGATGATCAGGAAGCGTTAAAATCACAGCTTAAAACTTTGGTGGACGATAATAACGCCTTAAAGCAACGCCTTGAAATTGCACGTTTAAATGTGCGTAATGAGTTTGAAGCGCGAGTGGCCAATTTAGAAGAAGAAAATGCGCGTCTTGTTGCGCAAGCGGCAAGCGGTAAGACGCAAGTTGTAAAGGTGAATGACGAATTTGTAGAACAGTTGCAACAGCAAATTGCAAAAGTGGAGTCTGAAAATCGTGTGTTGCAGTTAAGTGCAGCTAAAGCGAAGGGGGCGCTTGAGGAAAAACTACAACAGGAACAAAATGTTGCTACGGCTCTGCCTATTGTTGAAAAAGCTAATGATCGTGCACAGATTTTGGCTGAGCTCAATACTGTGCAAGATACGCTCAATGATAAAACTGCCAAACTAGAAGCTTTGCAACGGGCGCATAGCGAAAAGAAAGCTTTAATTGTTGAGCTAGAGGGTAGTGAAGCGTTTCAAAAAAATGTAATAGAAGATTTAAAAAATAAGCTTGAGAAGGCGGTTGCTAATAACAAAGCAGAGGCACTTGTTCAAAATACGGCGCATAATGATGAATTGCTTACGCTCAAGAGCGATAATGAAGCGTTGAAGGCTAAATTAGATGGTTTAGAGGGGGATGTGAGTCGTATCGCTTCTTTGGAGCGTGATTTGGTTGCGTTACAAGGGCGAAATTCTGCTTTGCGCTCTGATTTGATGAGTGTTGGTAACTTAGATGCTGAAAAAGATACTTTAAGAAGTCAATTGCAAGAGGCTTTAGCGCAAAATGAAACTTTAGAAAAGGCGGCAGCTGATAATAATTTACAGTTGGCTGAACTGTCAGGTTTAAAAGATGCGCTTGCGCAGGAAAAGCGTATTGCGGCGCAAGCTGAGGTTGAGCGTAAAGAAGCTTATAAAGTTATTGTTGAGAAATTGTCGGTTGTTGAGCAACAACGTGACGAGCTTAAATCTATTTTGTCTGATGTTGTGGCTCTTGCGGAGCTATATCGGGAGAAAAATAAAGTTCAGGCGGCTTATATTGCCAAGTTAGAAGCGGATAATCGCCGTCTTGAATTAGAGATTAGCCAAATGGATACGAGCGAGCGTTTTGCGCGCATTCAAACAAGTGCAGGTGATTATGAGATCATTGAAGAGCCAGTTGAAAAAACTCAGGATCATGTGGCTGAGTCTGTTGCAGTTAAACAGGATGCAGAGGTTGTAAATGATGCACCGAATATTGTTGCGCCTATTCCTCCACGCAAGCCATATACAAAATTGGCACAGGCTTATGAAGTGGCGAATGATGCTGCGCCTGTTGCTAAACAGGCGCCGTTTGAGCCTGCGCGTGATGTGGTTGCGGCAGTCGTTAAAGAAAAAAGTGACGCGCAATTGTCGGAGATGAATGCTGCACAAAAACAAGAATATCTATTAAAGCGTAACCGTGAACTAGAGTTGCAAAAGGTGGAAGCTAATAAAATATCGGCGCAACGTGAGGCTGAAGAGCTTGCTTTGCAAGCTCGTTTAGAACGGGAAGCGAGCGAGCGAGCGGGGGAGCAACTAAAAGAAGCGAATGCTGTTGTCGTGGAGCAGCCATTACCAAATGTTATTGAGGATAAAGGCTTAGCCGTTAGTGATATTGAGCGCGAGCCGATAAGTGAACTTGATAAGGTGATTGCGGATCAAGCCGAGAAGCGTAAAAATGCTACTGCGCATTCACAATTGCCTGTAAAAGAAGAAATTGTTGAAGCGTCTGTTGTTACGCAAGAACCACAAGAGCCGAAAGACGCAAGCAGTGTGGCTTCGTGGTTGTCTCGTGCTGATATTGTTGAAGAGAGCGATGTTAAGACGGTCGGGCGTTCTTCGGAACATTATTCTTCGGCTTATCAATGGAATAGCGAGAAAATATTTGGTTCTGCTGAGCAAAAGCCTTTGAATGATCCGTATCAATTTGACGCTTTGGTTCAAGAATATTTGGAGCGTACGCAGAGCCGTTGCAGTGGAGATTTTGCGATTGTACCCGATCAATCGTTTGGTGGTGGTGATTTACGCGCCGATAGTTATGAAGTTGCTTGTGTTGGGGAAAGTGTAAGCTCTGGGGCTTCGTTGTTGTTTTTTAATGAAGGCAGCACTTTTAATGTGATTGCGCATGAAGCGCCAACGCAACAATTGGGTGTGGCTATGCAATTACGCAATAAAGTGATGCGTTTGATTTCGGGTCAGTCTTAAAATCTTTATAGGATTTAGGCGTTTGAATTTTCTTAATTTTTATTTTTCCTTGTAGATCATGGAATTGTTCCTATATTAGGTCGTTAGCGACTTAGTTATTGGAGAAATTTTTATGAAACGCCTGTTTACTGTATTTTCGATTGTTGTTGTTTTAATTGCGGGGCTCGCGATAGCGCCGAGCTTTTTTAATTGGGATAAATATAAAGCCCCAGCATTGAAGCAGATTGAAGATATGACGGGTTTGAATGTTGCGGTGAATGGCGATATTTCTTTGGCAATTTTGCCATCTCCGCGTGTTTATCTTGAAATGGTGAATGTTAAGGATCCGAGTGACCAAAGCGGAGCGCGTGATTTGGCTTCTTTTGAAATGTTGGATGTGCGTGTGGCTTTGATGCCTTTATTGAGCGGTAATGTTGCTGTGCAATCGGTTCACTTGAAAAAGCCGCAAATCAATATTTCAAAAAATGAGCAAGGGCGGTTTAATTTCATGACGCCTAAAATCGAAGCGATGATGGCCGGTAAGAGCGATGATACGAATGCGCAGACGAATAAGAAGAAAGCTGAGCTTTCGTTTGATGCGATTTCGATTGAAGACGGTGCGTTGAATTTTACAGATGCAGCGGCTAAGGCGCCGATTGTTTTGAGTAAAGTGAACCTCGATATAGATGCAAAGACGCTTCAAGGACCGTTCAATCTTAATGGTGATATGGTTTATAATGGTCAAAATGTTGAAATAAAAGCAAAAACTGGTGCGATTGATGCGGTTGCAAAGACGACCAGCTTGAACCTTGATGGGAAGATGGCGGGAATAGATTTAGATTATAACGGTGTTGTGCAGCTAGGCGATGCTCCCGAAATTCAAGGTGAGATGGCTTTGGTTATAGCATCATTGAATGATGTAATGAAAAGAGAAGCGTCCACGTCAAATGCGCTGGGTGGTGCATTGAAAATTAAGGGTCTTATTACAGCTAATGCGAAGCAGGTCACGCTTAAAGATGCAGATTTGAATATTGCAGGAACGTCTTTAAGTGGAGCTTTGCAGGCGAATTTGAGCACGCCTATTACTGTTAAGGGGGCGTTTATAGGTAAAGATACAATTGATTTAGATAAGTTCAAAGCAGGCTCAAGTGATGCAAAAGAGAGCCAGTTTGATCCAGCGTCTTTGGCGTCTTTTTTGCCTAAAACACTTGAGATTCCCACGTTGGGCAGTGTCGATGTAGCGTTGAATGCACCTGGTGTGATTATTAATGGTCAGATGTTAAAAGATGTGGGTATTAAAATTACAAATTCTGATCGTTCTTTTGCGTTAAGTTTTGATGCGGGGAGTATTCCAGGACAAGGGCAGATTGCGGCGAAAGGTGCTTTGAGTTACGCTGAAAAATCGCATTCGGATAAAACCAATAAAGATATTTATTCAAACCCAAGCGCGACATTTTCGCTTAAAGGGCAATCAGAAAACTTTCCTCAAACGATTGAGGCGTTTTCGGGGTTGAAAGGCTTGCCGCTTGTTAAAGATTCTAAGCGCGGGGTTTTTGACTTGAACGGTCAGATTTTGTCCTCTGGCTTGATCGTTGAGAAGGCGGTTTTGAATTTGGATAAAGCTGCGTTTAGTGCGAGCGGGTCATGGAAGGCGCAAAAGGATTCTGCGCGCTCCTTGTTAAAGGCGGCGGTGGTTGCGGAGAGTTTGAATTTTGACACTTTATCGAATGGATCAAATGAACCAAAATCGAGTGACCCTTTAAAGCCACTAAAGGAATTATCTTTGCCATATGATGTTGATGTGGATGTGAGTGTCAATAATGCCATTATTCAAGGCTATTCGATTTCAGGTTTGAAAGCTGAGGCTATAATTACGCCGAATAATTTGAAAGTTAATAAAATTGCGGCAACAAACTTTGCGGGAGCGTCATTTGATTTTAGCGGCGCGATTGCGAATTTGAAAGAATTGTCGGGTTTAAATATTGGGGGGAGTTTGACTGCTTCTGACCCATACAAATTTGCAAATGCGTTCAAGATTGATAGCAAAAGCTGGCCGCAAAATTTGGGGAGCACTAAGATTGATTTTAAAGGATCGGGAAGTGTGAATGCGATGGATATTAATGCTGGCGTTTCTGCGTTGGGTGGCAGTATCAATGTTGATGGGCGGGTATCAAACCCTATGACCAAGCTTGAAATCGGTGCGTTGGGGGTTCATGTGAAGCATCCCAATATGAATAATGCGCTACAAAGTTTTGCGAAGGGCGCACCGTCTTATGCGTCATTGGCGAAGCCTATGGATTTTAAAGCTAATATCGCTTTGAATGGCAAGGTTATTGATATTAAGGATATCAATGCGGATTTGGCTGGTGCCTCTACGAGCGGGACGTTAAAAATTGATAGCTCTGCTGTGAAACCAGTTATTAACGGCAATTTGCGTATTGGTGATTTAAAGCTTGTTAGTGGTGGATCATCTGCGGCTCAAGCTAACGCGTCAACTACTTCTGGCGCAGGTAAATGGTCGACTGTGCCTATGAATAGTGCGTGGTTGCATAGTTTTAACGCCGATTTGGATATTGCGGCAAATTCTATAGTTTACGAGACTTGGAATCTTTCGAAACCATCTATTAAGGTGACGATTAAGGATGGAACGATGGATATTAACAGCCTTAATGCGGGTTTGTATGATGGGCAGATTGCCATGAACGGTGTTGTGTCATCTAATGCATCGGACAAGCCGCTAAATGTAAAAACAACCGTCAAAATTACTGATATTAATCTAGGTTCTTTAGCTAGCGCACTTTCTGGTACACGACGTATTGATGCTAGTGGCGATGTTTCGCTTGATTTTGATGTGAGTGGTGCAGGCGGAACGCAAAAAGCTTTGATCAGCGCGCTTAATGGTTCCGCGAATTTGAGCGGCAATAAAGTTGTGATGAAAGGTTTTGACCTTGCAGGGCTTGCAGGTGCATTGATGGAAAGTAATAAGCCGCTGCCACGGCTACAGGAGCTTTTAACGGCATCAACGAATGGAGGCGAGACGGCATTTGATAGTATTCGTGGTTCATATACGGTGCAAAATGGTGTTGTGGGTATTTCATCAATGAAAATGGATGGGCCAGAAGCGGCGATTGTTTCTACGGGGCGTGTTGATTTGCCAGCTTGGTATATTGATACTAATCACACAGTGACATTAAAAAATGCGCAAGGGGTTGAGCCGTTTGGTGTGGCTATTCAGGGTTCATTAAGCAATCCGAAAAATACTTTTGGTTCTGGCTTATTTGATACTTTTTTGCGTCAAAAACTTCAAAGCAAACTGACGGATAAGTTGCCTGACTTGATTGGGGAAGATGTTACCGATAAGTTGAGTAAATTTGGTATTTTGCCGCAGAAAAAAGTGGCGCCTGTGGTTGATTCATCTAGTGGGGCGGGAGCGACTGAACCGGCATCTGGGGAAATTGTTAATGATAATGCGGTGGCGCAACCTGCGGCGGAAGCTCAGCCTCAACCACAAAGAATAGAGAATATGAAGCCAGAAGAGGTTGTGAATGATTTGTTGAAAGGGTTTTTGCGTTAATTTTTTTGGTGCAAGAGCCGATTTTGTAAATCGTGTAAAATATATAAGCGTATAGCGCTTGAAAGATTGTGACCCGAAAATGCTGGCATTTGTGGGTCACTTTTTTTATGTGCAGGTTGAGTTATTCTGGCATCGTCTATCTGAGCGATGATTTTGTTGAGAGATATATTACGGTGATGAGCGCAGGATTTTAGCGCCTCCCAAAATTCATCTTCTAATGTGATGCTGGTTTGGTGGCCGTGAATATTAACGGAGTGTTTTTTCATGGCTTTTCGTTTAATCGCGAGGAGTAACCATCGAAAGTGGATCTATCCATTCATCAAATTGCTCGCTTGTTAATAATTTTAGCTCTAAGGCGGCTTGTTTGAGTGTTGTACCGTCATTGTATGCCTTTTTCGCAATTTTTGCAGCGTTATCGTAGCCAATATGTGGATTAAGCGCAGTTACGAGCATTAAAGAATTCTCCATTAAGCTTTTAATGCGCTTTTCGTCGGCTTCGATGCCTTCTACGCAATGAATTGTGAAGCTTTTGACGCTGTCTGCAAGTAAGCGGACGGATTGGAGAACGTTGAAAATGATGACGGGTTTGAACACATTGAGTTCAAAATGACCATTTGATCCCGCTATGGATACGGTTGTGTGGTTGCCCATGACTTGAGCGCAGACCATGGTGAGGGCTTCGCATTGGGTTGGGTTGACCTTGCCCGGCATGATTGATGAACCCGGCTCGTTAGCAGGAAGGATGATTTCACCGATACCGGAACGCGGGCCAGAGCCAAGCAAACGAATGTCGTTGGCGATTTTCATTAAGCTCACGGAAAGCGTATTTAATGCGCCAGAATGTTCCACCATTGCATCATGCGCGGCGAGAGCTTCGAATTTGTTTTCGGCTGTTATAAAAGGGAGATCTGTGATCTTTGCGACGTGCGCGGCGAATTGTATATCGAATCCAGATTTTGAATTTATGCCTGTGCCTACGGCGGTTCCGCCTTGGGCGAGTTGGTAAAGTCTTGGGAGCGTATCTTTTACGCGTTTTATGCCGTATTCGATTTGTTTTGCATAGCCAGAGAATTCCTGCCCCAAGGTCAACGGCGTTGCATCTTGGAGATGGGTACGTCCGTTTTTGACCAGTTTAGCGAATTTTTTAGATTTTGCGGTGAGCGCGGTGTGTAATTTTTCAAGGGCAGGAAGCAGGCGGTGGTGGATTTCTTCGACGGCGGCGATGTGCATGACGGTGGGGAAGGTGTCATTGGAGCTTTGGCTCATGTTGCAATGGTCGTTGGGATGCACGGGCGATTTTCCGCCGCGTGCGCCGCTTAACATTTCATTGGCGCGCCCAGCGATGACTTCGTTGGCGTTCATGTTGCTTTGTGTACCTGAGCCTGTTTGCCATACGGCGAGGGGGAATTGAGCTTCGAGTGTGCCATTAATAACTTCTTCGGCGGCTTTTATAATTGTGTCGCCGATTTTTTTATCGAGGGAGCTTTGATCCATATTGGTGAGGGCGGCGGCTTTTTTTTGAATGCCAAGTGCGCGAATGATCGGGGTGGGCATTTTTTCTGTCCCGATATCGAAATTTACAAGGCTGCGCTGCGTTTGCGCGCCGTAATAAGCATCCATAGGGACATGAACCTCACCGAGGGAGTCTGTTTCTATGCGTGTTTTGGTGGTCATGATTGTTCCTTTTGTGTTTTTTCTTTCAAAATAGTGACATGCCCCATTTTGCGGCCTTCTTTTATATCATGTTTTCCGTAGTTGTGAAGGTGGGTGTTGGGTTGATTTTGGTATTGGGCGATATTAGTGATGTCATCGCCGATGAGGTTGAACATGAGGGCGTCGCTGTGGCGATTGGGCGCGAGGACGGGAAGGTCGCATACGGCGCGAACGTGGTTTTCGAATTGGGAATGTTCGCAGGCGTCAATGCTCCAATGGCCAGAATTATGGGTGCGTGGGGCGATTTCGTTGGCGAAAATTTGGTTGTCGCGCGTTACGAATAACTCAAGAGTTAATATGCCTTTTAGATCAAGTTGTTCCGCTAATTTTTTGATCGTCTTTATTGCGTTTTGAGCTAGATGATTATGAATGGGGGCGGGTACTGTGGTTTTATCCAAAATATGGTGTTTATGTACATTCAGCATGGGGCCGTAGTTAACAATATGTTTATTTCTATCGCGGGCAACAATCACAGAGATTTCACATTCGAAATTAATGATCTCTTCCATGATTATTGGGGTTTCTTTAAATTCGCTCCATAGCGCTTCTAAATTTGTATCTCTTGTGAGGCGGGCTTGACCTTTCCCATCATATCCGAAACGTGTCGTTTTTAATATGCATTGATTTACACCCCATTTTTTTAATGTATTTGTTATATCTTGTGGGGATTTTGGATGGCTCCAGCGTGTTGTAGGGATGCCGATATCGTTGAGAAACTTTTTTTCTGCGATGCGGTCTTGGGAAACTTCCAAAAGGCGCTCATCTGGATATACAGGTTTAAGTGTGTTAAGGTAGCGCACTGTTTTAACAGGAATGTTTTCAAATTCATATGTGATGTAGTCAACAGATTGGGCGAAAAGTTTTAATTCGTCTTCGTCATCGTAGCTGGCGACGATGGTTTTTTCAGCGACTTGGGCGGCGGGGCTGTCTTGTTCGGGGGTGTATATAATTGTTTTGATACCAAGCTTAGACGCGGCTATAGCACTCATTTGTCCAAGCTGACCACCGCCGAGTATGCCGAGGGTAATATTTTGCGAGATTTCATTCATGGGTCGTTTAAACCATAAAATCCAGGAAAATTAAATAAGGTTTTTTTATTTGGGGGATTCTGCGACGGAATCGGTTTGTTGCTGGCGGTAATTATCGAGAGCAGCGGCGGTTTTTTCGTTGGTGATGGCTAAAATCGCGGCGGCGAGGAGGCCGGCGTTTTTAGCACCGGCTTTACCGATGGCCAGTGTACCGACGGGGATACCGCCGGGCATTTGTGCGATGGATAAAAGACTATCCATGCCGCTTAGGGCTTTGCTTTCGACGGGAACACCGAGGACGGGGAGGGGAGTCATGCTTGCGGTCATGCCAGGGAGGTGCGCAGCGCCACCAGCGCCAGCGATGATGACTTTTAATCCGCGTGTTTTAGCGTTTTTTGCGTATTCCACAAGGCGGTCGGGGGTGCGGTGTGCGGAGACGATTTTAACTTCATGGGGGATTTCGAGAGTGTGAAGCACATCGTGTGCTTCTTTCATTGTGTCCCAGTCGCTTTGTGAGCCCATGATGATGCCGACTAGTGGGTGTGGATCCTGGTGTGTCATGCAATAATATCGTCTATGAGGGCGCTTTCGAGTTTTTGGATCATGTCTTTAAGCCACAGTTTCTTTTTCTTTAGTTTTTGCATGTGAAAAAGATTAACCGGTTGGTCGCTTTCAAGGGCGCGCTCGATCATAATATCCATCGCTTGATGCTCGCTGCGATATTCGCTCAGCTTTAATTGCAGTTCTTCTTGATCTTCCATAGGATTGAAGTCGCCATTTATCATTTATTAAGAAATCAACACTAGCATATAATCGGTTGTTTGATAAGAAAAAATGCACCACACTTATGCAGTAATTATATAAGGGAATTGGAAATGAGCAAAACTATTGGGATTTTAACGAGTGGCGGCGATTGTGCAGGGTTAAACGCGGTGATGCGGGCGGCTGTTTTTCGGGCGCAATTGTTGGGGTGGACGGTTATAGGCATTGAAAACGGTACGGCGGGTCTGTTGGAAAAGCCGTATCGTGTGCGGACACTTTCGCCCAAGGATTTTGACGGGTTTATTATGCGTCGTGGGGGGACGATTCTGGGGACAACCAACAGCCGCAATCCGTTTGAATACAAGATGGATGACGGTACGATAAAGGATCGTTCTGATGAGGTTATTGCGGCGCTGAAGGAATTGGGGATTGAGGCGTTGATTGGTATTGGGGGGGATGGGAGTTTTGATATTCTTAGCCGTTTAGCCAAGCAGGGTGGTATTAATATGGTTGGTGTACCGAAAACGATTGATAATGATCTGGCGATGACGGATGTATCTGTTGGGTTTGATACTGCGTTGATGGTGGCGACAGAGGCGCTTGATCGCCTGCAGCCTACGGCGGCGAGCCATGATCGGGTGATGGTTTTGGAAGTTATGGGGCGTGATGCGGGCCATATTGCGCTTAATGCAGGTATTGCAGGGGGGGTGGATGTGATTTTGATTCCTGAAATTCCGTATACGATGGAAGGGATTGCGAAGAAGATTAGGGCGGTAAAGGCGGAGGGGCGTAATTTTGCGCTCGTTATTGTATCCGAAGCCGTTAAAGGCCCTGGTGGGGAGAAGCGTCAGGTTGTATATCATGGTGGTGAGGAGCGTTATGGCGGGATTGGTGATTATCTCGCGCCGCGTATTGCAGAGGCTACGGGGTTTGAAACGCGGGCGACGGTGCTGGGGCATGTACAACGCGGCGGAAATCCTACGCATAATGATCGGTTACTGGCGCAAGGCCTAGGCGTGAAGGCTGTTGATTTGATTGCGGCGGGTGAGTACGGGAAAATGGTGGCGTGGCAAGCGCGTGAAGCGGTGGCTGTACCGATTGAGGAGGCGATTAAATATTGTCGTGTAGTAGAGCCTGATGGCTTTTTGGTGCATACTGCGCGCTCGCTTGGGATATCATTTGGTGATTAAATCACTGGTGTGATTAAACTTTATTGGCGTAAAAGGTATTTTTCCGCTAAAATAGTGTCAGAAGCGTATTTTTGAAAGATTTATAAATGCTATATGTTGAACAGTCTTTGGGCCCTGATGAAGAGTTAGTGCATGTCGGACGCTTTCATTGGATGTATACAGTGCAAGCGTTCATGGCGATTGTGTGGGGCATTATTATCAGCATTATGCTGATTATCGGGAGCGTGGTGATATATAAGCAAATGGGATGGTTCCCGAAAGAGATTGGGCTATTGGAGGGGGTGCGGTATTTGCATCCGGGGATACGTATCGCGGCTTTTGTAATGTTTGTGATGGGACTGTTAAGTTTTGCGCAGATGATGGTGATTAAAGCTACGACAGAGATTGCCATTACGAATTCGCGCCTTGTATATAAGCGCGGTCTTGTAGCGCGGCATGTGGGTGAGATGAGTGTGGATCGTATTGAGGGCGTGAACGTGTTGCAGACAATATTTGGGCGTATGTTCAACTATGGGCGTTTGGCCGTGCGTGGTATGGGGATTGGTGAGGTGGTTTTGCCGCCAATTGAAAACCCGATTGCGTTTCGTTTAGCCATTGAAAAAGCGCGTTCGATTTAAAGACATTATTATTTAAGAAGGGGAAAATAGTATGACAAAAACTAACGATACAGTAAAAACTGAGGCTGATAAGAAGGTCACGGAGAAGAAGAAAAGCGGCGCTAGTTTTTTCGCGCGCGAGAATGATATTGATCTTATGCTCGTTGAAGGTGAGCATATTGTAGAGCAAGCGTTTATTCACTGGGGTATTTACTGGAAAACGATTGCAGTGGCGATTATCGGGCTGATGTTGTTTATTTTTATACCGCAGCTGGGCATGCTTTTGTTATTTACAGCTTTGGTGATGTTTTCTTATGCTGCGGCGATCCAAAAGGTTTTTATGTTGGTGTTGACCAATAAACGGATGCTTTTCAGATATGGTTTATTACAGGTTGACGTTGTGGATTTGCGCTTTTCCAAGATTGAAAGCGTAGAAATTGAGCGGATGCCTCCGGGTTATATCATGGGGTATGCGAACGTTGTAATTATGGGGACGGGGCAGCGCTACGTTGTCATTCCATTTGTCGGCAATGCCGCGATTATTCGTCAGGCTTATAATCGTTTAACTTTGATTGACGATAAGCCGAATACGGATGATTAAAAAAGCTTCCATCGTTCGCGATCGGACAACGTCAAATTTCGCCTCACGTATAAGAATTCGCGTCGCCTCATTTTTCTAGCCGAACACAAACGCTGTTTGCTTTTTATTGATATTGAAAATTACGAAATGACC
>JBBKXA010000118.1:0-17291 GCA_037969235.1 Bdellovibrionales bacterium
CTTTTATGGAGTTGTGAGAATATCTGTGGAGAAGAAAATGGTGGGTGGTACAAGGATTGAACTTGTGACCCCTTCCGTGTCGGGGAAGTGCTCTACCGCTGAGCTAACCACCCATGAGATAAGCGCGATAAAAAGTGGATTATATGTACTGCGAGCGCCGTACAATTTCAAGTGTTTTATTTACTCGCCTATTCGCGCCGCAATCAATGCGCATTCAAAAGCGCATCAATTTGCGCAATAAGATCATTCAAATGAAACGGTTTTGCAATCAAAACATCTCGCGCGCTCATACCTCCACCGGCTTCCGATCGCCCTAAAACACTCGCGGCAAAACCCGTGATAATCATAATCTTCATAGCTGGGCGAATTTTGGTCGCTTTTTGTGATAGCTCCATCCCGTCAATCCCCGGCATTACGATATCGCTCAATAGCAAATCATAATGATGATCTTCGCATTTAATCTTCTCCAGCGCATCCAACCCATTATGAACAACGTCGACAATATGCCCCGCATTTTCCAAGGCCAGGCTTAAAAATCGAGACATCGAAACATCATCTTCGGCAATTAAGATATGTGCCATAGCTACGCCGCTCTTTGCGCACGGGTTTTATTCGTGTGCGTGCTCATCAATGCACGTTCAAATTGTTTCGCCGCGTGATCCCACGTGTAATGCGCTCGCACATGCGCACTGCGTTTTTCCGACAAGCCACAATGCAATGCCTCGCGCGCCGCTAGTGCCAGATCATTTTCATTGAGCACACCTAAAAAATCATCCGTGATGATATCCTTTGGGCCAGTCACATTGTATGCGGCAACCGGAAGGCCACAGGCCAAAGCCTCAACCAACACCATGCCGAAAGTATCGGTGCGCGATGGAAAAACAAAAACATCTGCGCTGCGATAATGCGCGGCTAATTCTTTGCGAGTTTTAGTGCCGAGAAAGCGGGCTTTGGGGTATTGTCGTTTTAACGCCGCACGCGCTGGCCCATCACCAACAATCACCTTGTCGCCCGCCCAATCCATTTTCAAAAAATCTTCAATGCTTTTTTCAATCGCCACACGCCCGACATACAGCGCAATCGGCGCTTTGAGATCGCGAAACACCGCGCGCTCTTCGCCCTCAGTGGGGGGGTAAAACAAATCGAGATTGGCTCCCCGCGTCACCCGCGCCATAGGCGCACAAAAGCCTTGCGCCTTTAAGCTATCCTCTAAACTTTGCGTAGCCACCATAATCACCGAAGACGGCTCATGAAAAGCCCGTACATAAGCCTGCGCCTTCTTTCGCGCAAAGCTCCGCAAAAACGGCGCAATCTTACCCACTCGCCGCGCGATGTAATCAGGAAATTCGGTATGATAAGCAGTCGAAAACCCGCGCCCCTCACGAAGGCATAGTTTCCGCGCCGCCCATCCCAACGGGCCTTCGGTAGCAATGTGAATAGTATCGGGCTGGAAATCATCAATAATGATCTTTAACCAATGCGTCGCCGCGATCACCAATTTGATCTCAGGGTAATTCGGCAGCGCAACTTTAAATTTAAAATCAGCAGGGCCAATCACACGCACATCATGACCGCGGCGGCGCAATTCCTCGCTGAAATGTTCATAGGTGCGAACCACGCCATTTACCTGCGGATGCCACGCATCACTAATAATCAGAAGTTTCATAGACTTTTGCATCCTTAAAATCTACAATGAAAAAAGCATGTTTAACAAAGTTAAATCAATCATTTTCAATTTTTTCCTGTTTTTGTTTTTGACGGGAATATTTTCGCCTGCCAATGCACAAGACTGCAAAACATACGGCGATGCAATAGTGAACTTACGACCTGCCGCGCTTGGATCGTACAATGTATGGGATAGCGTCTATGGCGAAGCGCAAGATGATGAACGTTTTGTTGATGCGCTTGTGCTTGAGTCGGGTTATGTGCTTGCGGTGGGTGAGCGCGTTAATAAGGACGGCGAAAAATCATTGATATGGGTTGAAGTTGGTCGAAATGGCCGCACCCTTTGGAGTGCGGAGCAAAACATACCTGATCTCGTCAATATCACCCGTGTATTGCCTCATGAAAAAGGCGCCATCGTGCTCGCCAATATCACACCCAAAAATAAACCTGCGCATATATGGATTGGCGTTTTTAACAAAAGCGGTGTTTTGCAATCAACCTCTTCGATCAAGGGCGGCGCGAACGCATTAACGGGTTATGATATCGAAAGCTCAAAAAGTGGAAAATCATACGTCGTTGCCGCATATGCGGAGAATAAAAAATCGGGTCAGCCCGGCTGGTCAATGCTGTATCGCATTAACCTTAAAGGCGGAGTCATGAGCGATCAGGCTTTTGTTATTGGTTCCCAAAATGCGATGCATGACCTTCAGCGCATGGAAAACGGGGAATTTATAGCCGCAGGCTATATGAATGATGCAGGGGGCCGAAAAACGGGATGGGTTATGCGGCTGCGCGAAGATCTCGGCATGATGTGGCAGCAACAATATACACGCGGGGCAGGGGCAGAGTTTCACAAAATCACACCCTTAGCGCCTGATGGTCTGGTCTTAACAGGAACCGCCGCTGGAACTGGCGGCGCAAATCACGCCGCATGGCTCGCGGTCATCGAAGAAAATAGCGGCAATCTAAGCTGGCAACGTTATTTCACATCTAAGATATCGGGGTATTCTGGCCGTGATGTAATGGTGAATGCTGATCGTGTAATCAGTGTGATTATTAACGGCAAAGCGATTAAAGATCCGCTGGAAAGCATGCCCAAGCCTGATGAAAAACCCAATGAAAAAATGGCAGAGCCGATTCAGCCGCAATCCGCAGATATGATTGAACATATTCGCCTGATTACTCTTGATCCACGGGGCAAAACATTGGATGTACAGGAATTGTTTAATGGTCTGCAAGCTGATGCCAAACGTTTAATCCTTGGCCAAAACCAAGAGCGCATCATCATTGGTGAAACCAAAGTGAGCAGCGATGTTTATTCTGAAGTTGAAGCGAAACCCGTGGCCAACGCAGAAGTCAGCATCAAGCCGCAAGTCAAATCTGAAAAAATTCAAAATCTTCAAGGATGGGCTCTTGCCGCAACAAGCGCCGAGCCCTATAAGGACCCTTGCGTCACTATCCCCGTAACACTGCCTTAAGGCTATTATTATGAATGACCGTTCACCAACAGAATCCGAAAACACGCACCGCTTTGTGGCTAATGAAACGCATAATGATATGCGCATCGATAAGGCCATTGCCGATCTCTCGCCCGATTTTTCCCGCTCCCGCGTGCAAAGCTTGATCGCTGGAGGAGCATTGACGCTTAACGGTTTGCCTTGCACCGATACGACGCGAAAAGTACAGCGTGGTCATGTCATGGAATTGCTTATTCCCCCACTCGAAGCGGCAGAACCTGAAGCCGAAAATATCCCTTTGAATATTGTATATGAAGATTCCGACCTTCTTGTGATTAACAAGCATGCAGGGCTAGTCGTGCACCCTGGTGCGGGCAATCATACGGGCACATTGGTAAATGCATTGCTGTTTCATTGTGGCACTGGTGATCTTTCGGGCATTGGCGGCGTAATGCGCCCCGGCATTGTCCACCGCCTCGATAAAGACACAACGGGTTTGATGGTGGTTGCCAAGCATGATAAAGCCCATCACGGCTTATCCGAACAACTCGCCGACCGTTCTTTAAGCCGCATTTACGAAGCATTGGTGCTTAAAGTGCCTGTGCCCATCAAAGGCACTGTTGATATGACGATAGGCCGCGATCCACGCAATCGTCTCAAAATGGCCGTTAATACACGCAGCGCCAAAGAGGCGCGCACACATTATTTGGTTAAAGAGCGCTATCACGACGCTTTTGCGCTCGTAGAATGTAAACTCGAAAGCGGACGCACACACCAAATTCGTGTGCATATGCAGGCCATAAAACACCCTTTGATTGGTGATCCTCTCTACGGCCCCCAAGCCACGGCGATCTCTGGTGCATGTAAAAAAGCGGGCTATGAACAAGAAATCGCGCAAATGCTTCTCGATTTCCCTCGCCAAGCTCTTCACGCCAAAGAAATCGCATTCATACACCCCGTGACAAACGAACATATGCATTTCACCGTTGAGCGCCCGCAAGATATGTCTGTTCTAATAAAATCAATAACTTAGCAACATAAGTTTGCATTTACATAAAATTGTATGTATTCTTAAATTATAAGGTCAGTGCAGATAAAGCATGATATGACACAAGAGAGAATAAGAGTTAAAAACGCAAGAAGACCAAAACTAGGACTACGACTTCGATGCGAATAGCTTGATTTACGGGGGGCAGTGATACGGGGGATCGTGGGCAAACGATCTCCCGAATATCAAAAGATTTTAAAATTTAAAAGGATAGACCAAAACAAAACCTACATTTTTCGTTATTATCTCCAATATATACGAAACACCAAATTCATCCAATCTGGTACAACTTACGCTCTCTTAATGAGAGCGTTTTTTTTGCGTGAGTGAATAAAATCTCACGGCGTAATATCACCCCAATGATCCGCCATATGCCGCAAACTAAAGCCTTCCGTTAAAACATAAAGCGGCAAGGGGTTATCTAGAGATTGACCAATATCACGCCCAAACGGCGCAAAGCTGGTGTCGGCTTTTACGCCGCGCGGCACATATTTATACCCGCCAAGCGGCAGACTTAAGCGCACACCATGATCGGCATGGGTCACTCCGCCGAATAAATCAAAATCAACAGCATCACTCACCGTAATATATCCCTCAAGCTTTGCGCCATTATCAAATGTCTTGCCCAGCGAAAGTGTCGCGCCAAAATCCTCCGCCAAATACCGTCCGACTTTCGCACCCAATGTTAAATCAAGCGCGGGGATGTCATACCACCCATTCACATGCGCAGTTAAAACATGATCGCCATTCATTTGCAGATTTAACCCGCTCAATGGATCACGCTTAAGCGCCATAAAACTCTCCGCTCCCACCGCCCAACGCGCATCAAAAGGACGATACAAAATCTCGCCGCCAAAACCAGCATACATTTCCTCCAAATATCCCCCCATCAGCGATAGATGCAAATCAGATCGAAACGAATGCGTAAATGCGCTATAAGCTGTATCAATCGCAAATGTCTGCGCGGCAAACTCATCCACATTCGCCCGTACAGGCAAAATCGAACGCGGATTGACCAACGGACGAAATTCATTCAACGCCTCCAGATTATCCGCTAAATTTACCCGCACCCCGAAAAAATTATCAATCCAGCCAAACAGGCTCGGTGCTTGTGTTTCGGCGATCAAGGAAGTGCGATACAAAACACCGCTATCTTCCTCGGCTAAACTCGCCTGTGTTTTAAGGGTGAGATTAATATCATGCACACCATAGCCGTGATCAAAACTGCGCGCATGTTTGTGAAACGCTTTGCCTGTTGTCGGCGTAAAGCTTGTATTTTGCCAAATCTCTTGCGTGCTGGCATTATGTTTGGCTAACGCATGTTCCAAATCACGCCGCATCAGCCCCACATTGGGCCCTCTTAAGCCCAACCGCGTCGGCGTTAATAAGATCTCCTCTATGTCCGTCCCAGCATGATTAGCCATATGTTTCGCAGCCCTAGCCATCTGGCGCGGAGTCGAAGCATGGCCATGCAATTCCACATACCCCGCCGCTCTACGATTATCGGCGTTCACGCCATGCAGGATAATATCTTCGCCCGCCGCCGCAACCTCCATCTCGCTCGGCAATGCCAAACCTGTGCGATAAGGACGAAATGGGACATCTTCGGCGCGAATATCTTGCGCATCCTGATCCCGCCAATTTTTAACATTGCCCTGAAACGATAGTCGCGCCATGATTTTATCAACCCCTTGCGCCGCCACGCCAATATCCACCCAAGGCTTGGGCTTATAATTAATCCCTGCCGACCAAGGGGCAGGGACATCAAATCCAAACGCTGTACTCTCGGCTGCATATCGATCCGCCCCATAATCAAATTTTAAGGATAGGCCATCCCAAGGCGTAAAATATTCAACCCCCGCAAACAAACCAATATGCTCACCCGTAAACCAATCCGAAGGCGAGGTGGGCAATTCCCCATCCAACGCACGCGTTTTATCAAAATGCGATCCCAAAACGCTCAAGGGATTGTCAAAATGTTTCGCGCTGGCATAGCGCCCCCAACCCATTCCGCCCGTAAAATCAAAATTTTTGTATCGCTTGGATGCGGCGATATACTCCCCCGCCATGCGCTTATGCCCGATCGCCGATTGCAGCCCGATGGCAATTGCTGGACGGCTTCGCGTTTCTTTGATCGTACGAAATTTTAAATCCATGCCTGGATATAGCCGCGCCGCATCATTGCGCAAGCTTGATATTTCCGCACTTTGCCGCAATACAACCGATAACGGCTCAGCCAACTGAAAACTTAAAAAACTATGTGCATAAGGATCGAGCGTAGATATTCCCGCCCGAACGTTCCCGCGCTCATCCATGCGCGCCGAAGGCACAACATTTAGTCCTATCGCCCCATATAAATTGCTCGATTCTTGCGCATAAACTGGCACCGCCAAGCAACAAAGAATGAGAATAATAAAACAGCGGTAAAATATCATGAAAAACAAACTAAAAAATGACGATGAATCAACCCTTTAACTTTTTATCAAATAATCAAACATGTCAAAATTTCTCATACAAGAAAGGCGCAATAATTGTGGCTTAATTTCTTTGCAAGAATCCCTTCATCCTGTAATCTTATGCAATGATAAAAACTGACTATGATCTTGTGATAATTGGCGGCGGCATTAACGGCGCTGGTGTTGCGCGTGATGCGGCGGGCAGGGGTCTTTCTGTGTTGTTACTCGAAGCCCGTGATCTGGCGTGTGGCACATCATCGTCCAGCACAAAATTAATTCATGGCGGCTTGCGTTATCTGGAGTTTTTCGAATTTAACCTCGTGCGCAAAGCCTTACAAGAGCGCGAGCGGCTATTGCATATCGCGCCTCATCTCATATCTCCGATGAAATTCGTGCTGCCCCACGATCCCAAAACGCGCCCCTTTTGGATGATCCGCGCAGGTTTGTTTCTCTATGACCATCTGGCAAAACGAAAATCTTTACCAAAATCCACAGGCATGGATTTAGCGCAGGATATCATCGGCGCACCCTTAATTGATGAATATAAAAAAGCGTTCATTTACAGTGATTGCTGGGTGGATGATGCGCGTCTTGTGGTGCTCAATGCGCGTGATGCGGCCGATCGTGGCGCGGAAATTCTCACACATGCGCGTTGTACAAATATTACCGCGCATGATGATCACTGGAAAATCGCCTACCGCCCAGACGGCCATAAGCGCGACAAGCATGTGAGCGCCTCTATGGTGGTCAATGCAGGAGGCCCTTGGGTGCGTCAAATCCTTGATGATTGCTTAGACACAGACAAAATTGCGCCGCACCCCAATGTACGCTTGGTCAAAGGTTCTCATATCATCATTCCACGAAGCTTCGATGGTGATCACGCCTATATCGTTCAACAATCCGACCGCCGTATTGTTTTTGCCATTCCTTACGAGCATAATTACACCCTCATTGGCACCACAGAGGAAAATTTTGATGGCGATCTCTATGACCCACGAATATCAGATGAGGAGCTAGATTACCTCTGCAATGCTTACAACACGCATTTCAAATCGCCAATCACCCGCAAAGATATCTTATGGAGCTACAGCGGCGTTCGCCCCTTGTTTGATGATGGCGATACTAATCCTCGCACCGTAACGCGTGACTATGTGTTGCACACGAACGCCAATAATGGCCCCAAAATGATTTCTTTATTCGGCGGCAAACTCACCACTTATCGCGTTATGGCGCAGGAAGTCGTTGATAAGCTCCTGCATCTCGATAACCGATATGCTCCGCCATGGACAGCGGATGAACCTTTACCGGGCGGCGATATCCCGAACGCCGATTTCCCGTCATTCGTTGCGGCTCAATCCGATCTATACCCTTGGCTACCGCCTGAATCACTAACGCGCTATTGCAAATCATACGGCACATGCATGGATAAATTCCTCAGCGGCGCAAAAAGCACGGATGATCTCGGCCAAGATTACGGCGATCACGTCTATGAAGCGGAAATCGTTTATATGCTGGCCTATGAATTTGCGCGCGACAGCGAAGATATATTCTGGCGGCGTTCCAAATTGGGCATTCACGTAAACGAAACAACAATTAAAGCCGTAGAAAAAGCGCTCCCAGCACTCAAAAAAGCTCTAAAAACACGGGCGATAAGATAAGGTATGAAAACACTCCTCGCCATCGACCAAGGCACCACCAGCTCCCGCGCTATCTTATTCTCCGAACGCGGCGAAATTATAGATATCGCACAAAAAGAACTCACTCTGCATTACCCTAATAATGGCTGGGTAGAACAAGATGCTCGCGATATTTGGAATGACACACAACAATGCTGCGAAGATATTTTATCGCGCGCAAAAAACCCGCCCATGGCAATTGGCATCACCAACCAACGTGAAACCACCGTGATATGGGATCGTAAAACAGGTGAGCCAATTTATAACGCCATTGTCTGGCAAGATCGCCGTACCAGTGCTTTATGCGAAAAATTGCGCGAGCAAAATCACGAAGAAACCATCACCGCCAAAACGGGGCTTTTGCTTGATCCCTATTTCTCCGCCACCAAAATCGCATGGATATTGGACAACGTCAAAGGCGCGCGCACAAAAGCTGAAAACGGCGAACTGGCTTTTGGCACAATTGATTGTTTTTTACTGTGGAAACTGACCAATGGCGAGCGCCACGCCACCGACATCACCAATGCATCGCGCACCATGCTCTATAATATCGTCGAGCAAAAATGGGACGAAGAACTCCTCGCTTTATTTAACATCCCCAAAAATCTCCTGCCCGAAGTCTGCGATAATATCGCCGATTACGGCGCGGCATTTGATAATATCCCCATCGGCGGCATGGCAGGCGATCAACACGCCGCGCTTATCGGTCAAGGCTGTGTGCATGAGGGCATGATTAAATCAACCTATGGCACAGGGTGTTTTGCGTTGATGAATATCGGCGAGCAATTTAAGCCATCACAAAACCGCTTACTCACCACCGTGGCATACCGCATCAACGGCGAAACTAGCTACGCCATTGAAGGCTCAATCTTTGTTGCGGGAGCAGCTATGCAGTGGCTACGCGATGGGTTGGAGCTATATGATGACACAGCGCAAAGCGAAGATATGGCAAACAGTGTGGATGATAATAACGGCGTGTATTTCGTTCCTGCATTCACGGGGCTAGGCGCACCGCACTGGAAACCCGAAGCCCGCGCCATCATCACCGGACTTACGCGTGATACTACAAAAGCGCACATCGTGCGCGCCGCACTCGAAGCACAAGCCTATCAAACACTTGACCTGATTGATGCGATGGAAGCCGATAGCGGTCACAAAGCCAAAATCCTGCGTGCTGATGGCGGTTTGGTCGCCAACGCCTTCATGTGCCAATTCCTCAGTGATATGCTTGAGCGCCCCGTAGAAATCCCCGCAATCACTGAGAGCACGGCATGGGGCGCGGCAATTCTTGCTGGCGTGTCCGTTGGAGTCTTTCCCACAATAAAAACCGCCGCCCAAAGCTGGACGGCGGATAAAACTTACAAACCCAATATGAACAATAAAACCAGAACAGAATTATACACAAACTGGCATCAAGCCATCAATATGCTCCTACATTAAACAGGTAAACCTGTAACTGAATTAGCCGTGTCTTCAATAAAGATCGAAACACCATCAGATACGCTTTTATATTCATGGAAACTGGTGTCGGTGTTGGTGTTGTTGTCATAGTCGTGATCTAGTAGTACAGGCGTCGCAACTTTTACAAAATTCGAAAAATCCCCTGCAAATGTTAAGTTGTCATCAGCATCGGCGCGAATAATTAATGTGTTACGAATATCGGTCATTTGAATGATATCTTGTAAACTTAATGTTACATTCGCGCTGGTATTCGTGAAATCCAAACGCTCTATCCCGCGAATAAATGCATCATCAACTTGCCTAAAATCAATACTTGTTGAAGTACCATCAAAAGCAAGCGTGTCACCATGTCCAGCATTGGTATCTATGAAGTTTAATTTATCACGCCCGCCATCAATGAGTGTACCCACAGAACTGGTCAGATCAGCATTTGCCCCTCCATTTATCATGTTAATTTTAATGATATCATCACCAGCCATGGCATAAATTTTATTACTGACATTATCCATCTGGATAGTATCAACTTTGTTCGCTTGATTGCTGCCGATAATCGTGTTGCCTGTATTGTTGGCGCTACCACTAATCGTAAGATTGTTTGTACCGTTACCTAAATTGATATAATTATTTGTACCATCCAATATTGTAACAGTATCTGATGTTAGGGAATCACCAACAAACACTTTCAAATTCGATTGATTGCCACCACCACCAATTATAATATTATCATTTCCCGATCCTGTATCAGCCAAAGTATCACCGTTGTTGGCACTATTGATTTCCGTTTGATTAAGCTCATTGTCTTTAAGAATGGCATCAAAGTTATAGGATTTATAACCTCCTGCATTGTTTTGTCCTGCACTATCCGTAGCAAGAATTTCAATAGCAAATGAGAAGTTTGAAGTGATTACATTGGTGTCAATAGCGAGTGCACCATCAGATGTGCTAAAGCTCCAGGAATTAATATCACCTGAAAGCTGCCAAGTGTTTAAAGCGGCAACAGTGGCGGCACTAAGCTTGAAAGTAAGCACATCGCCATTGTTTGAATCGTTATTATAAAATTCACGATCAAAACGATACAGCCAATCCTGATCGGCGGAAGTTTTGAAGTAACCTTCGGGCGCCGTGCTAAATTGCGCAGCTTTCGCGGGAAAGCTTTTTATATGAATAGGCAAATGATCAATGACGTTGTTGCCTGCCGTGTCTGTAATCAATGCTGTTTCGCTATTTATAATTTTAGGGAGTAAGCTTTTTGTTCCATCTGGATTTAATAAAGGTTTTTCTATGAGGACTGTCCCCTTGTTCAAAGTTGTTGTCATCGGAGCACCCATAGTGGAGCTCTTCATTCCAACATTCATTCCCGTCATAGCCATAGGCTGCATACCCATATTGTCGACACCCATCATTGTATTTTGCATCGGGGTATTCTGCATCATTTCAGTTTTAGGCTGTAAGAGCACTTCACCTTCACCGTCACCACTTGTATCTTCAGTCCCAGTATCAACATCATTAATCGTGCCATCAACTTGGCTGTCATTATTTTGATCAACACTGCCATTCGCATCAAAATCTTCGCGTGTTTCACCTACTGGTGCATCATTCGCTTTCATATCGCTATTAGGCGCAGGCGGCACAGCATGCGCGGCATCATTAATCGATGAAAACAACGTTGGCGCAACACCAGAAACGCTTACAAAACGCTCCAAAACGTCATTGGCGGCCAATTGCCCTAAATTCTTCAAGCCATGAATTGCATCCATTTTTGCCGTCTCGAACTGCGTAGCAAGCGTCATTTCGCCGCCCGTTAAATCACGAACAACAATCGCGCCTTCAACCACAGTGATTTCGCCGTTATCAACATTCCCCGCAATAATTGTTCCGCGAATACCAATTGACCCGCTCGGTGTATCAATATTGACATCGTCGGGATCATCACGTCCGATCAGACCTGAAGTAAAAACAAAAATACCTTTCAAGACAGAAAAATCCTGCGTTCCGCTCTGTGTGCTTGGGTCAAAAACATATTCGTCAATAGCGAGCCTAGCTTCGTTAGAAACAGCAAATGTCGTATCATCAGTAAATGTAATATTCACCGCGCCTGAAGCATTTGTTTCAATAACATCGCCTTGATATATATCTGTCCCCAACGTAATCGGCTCAACGCTGCCATCCGAATGTGTAACCGTAGCTTCACCAGAAAATTCAGTAACCTCACCAACCGCGCTTTCATCATTCAAGCTTAAATTACCGGCATATTTATTCGAAGATTGTACAAAGGAATTAACCATGTTTGGGCTTAGGCTTAATCCATCGGGCGAAGATAAAGTGGGGAGGTCAGCTTGCGCGAAGTACGCATCAACAACGACCGTACCATTGGGGCCATCGAGGATTAAATCAACACCATCACGGCTCATGGCGGCATCGCGGATGAAGCTAGAATCAGGCAATTCCACATGACTTCCCTCAACAGATAGATGCGTCCCTGTATCTGCCATTTCAGAATGCGCAGTTGGTGAGCCGGAAAGCCCGTCTATATCCTTGTAAGCCATACTATAAATCCCCGTTTTTATCCTATAAAATTCTTATTACCCTGCGCAGGCATAAAACCTGCTACATTTACCATTTTAAGGGAAAATGTCTTAAAAATTACTAATTATTGTCTAAAATTGTATCTAATTGCTCAGGGGAGGGCATGGTTTAAGTCTAAGAAGCGCTCCAACCGCCATCTATGGTGAAATCTGTCCCCGTGATGTTTTGTCCTGCATCTGAACATAAAAACATGATAGCCTCTGCAATATGCTCTGGATTGATAAAATCCTTCGTCCACTGCGCCGCCAAAATAACGTCGTTTAGGGCTTGTTTTTCTGTGATACCCCGTGCTTTCGCGGTATCCGCAATTTGCCCACGTACCAACGGTGTATCAACATAACCTGGGCATATTGCATTAACCGTGATACCATCGCGTGCCAGCTCCAGCGCAATTGATTTGGTAAATCCCAATAACCCGTGTTTAGCTGCCACATAAGCGCTTTTGTATGGTGAAGCCACCAACGCATGCACAGAAGCCATATTAATAATACGTCCCCAGCCTGATTTTTTCATCATTGGAACAGCCAAATGAACCGTATCAAATGCCGCGCTCAGATTAATCGCAATAATCGCATCCCATTTCTCTGGCGGAAATTCTTCAACGGGGGCAACATGCTGAATGCCTGCATTGTTAACCAAAATATCAATTGTGCCGAAATTGCGTTCGGCTGTAGCCATTAAACCTTTGATTTCCACGCGTTTTGACATATCAGCGCCGTGATAGATACATCGCACGCCTTTATCCTCAATGGCTTTGCGATCCACTTCAATTTGTTCTGCATCGCCAAAACCGTTCATCACGATATTGACTCCCTTATCCGCGAGCTTTTGTGCAATACATAGTCCAATGCCACTCGTGGATCCTGTAACAACAGCCGCTTTATTTTTTAAATGAGTCATTATTTAATTCACGTTTTAAATTTTTCGGCGTTTCCGCTTCGATGAAGATACGCTTTATAATGGGGTATTTCTTTTTGATATCTGTATCGAGCTTGTGAATAATCGTCTCAATTTTACCTGTTTCTAAATTATCCTTAAATTCGATTGAAATATTAACGAGTATAAATTCTGGCCCCATATGAAGCGATAACACCTCATTCACAACTTCTACATCTTCATTATTATTGGCTATTGCGCGAATATTTTCGGTGATTTCAACTCCCGCACCCTCACCAATTAATAGCCCCTTGGTTTCAATCGCCAGCCAAATTGCCGTCGCGCCCAATACGCACCCAATCGCTACAGAAGCAACACCATCCCATACCGCATTACCTGTTGTTTGGCTTAAGTAAATCCCTACAAACGCGATCATCAAGCCCAGCATTGCCGCTGAATCCTCAAACAATACCACAAATAGTGTTGGATCCTTTCCATGTTTTATGGCCTTCAGATAGCCCCGCTTACCCCGCGTTTTATTGAACTCCTTAAACGCCACATACAGTGCGCCTCCTTCAAAGATCAGCGCAAGCGTTAAAACGATATAGTTAATCGTTGGGTCACTAATGTCTGCAGGGTGGATAATATGATGCACCCCTTCATAGATGGAAATACCAGCGCCCACAGCAAAAATCAAAATCGCAACAGCAAAGCTCCAGAAATAAATTTCCTTGCCATGCCCAAACGGGAAGGAGGGGGACGCAGGTTTCTTCGCTGCCTTTAATCCATAAAGCAGCAAGCCCTGATTACCTGTATCAACAACCGAGTGAATGCCCTCAGAAAACATCGCCGAGCTACCCGTGATACTGGCTGCGATAAATTTGGTAACAGCAATCAATGAATTCCCGATTAAAGCGGCAAGGATAACTTTTTTTGAACCCGCTGCCATGCCTAAATCATCCCCACATCAATAAAGCTGCGCGTTTCACTTTTTAACAAAGCTTCATTGGTTGCCTTCAAACGCTTGAGCGACATGTGCAAAATTGCGCGTATAATTGGATCAGTGCTCTCCAACATGGTATTTATAGAATTGGGCGTAAGCACATATAGCTCACAACTGGTTAATGCACTAACATTGGCGCCATAATTCTCGCCCGTGAAGATAGCGCTTTCCCCAAAAATTTCATCCTCACCCAATTCCGCCAGATCAACAACTTTTCCATCTTGACTAAGGAAAACACGAACACTGCCGGATAAAATCATATAGGCCTTGTCCGATTTATCGCCCTGACGAATAATAGTCTCACCAGCTTTAAATTCTAAAATTTCCAGATTGCTCGCCACACTCATAAAAAAACTCCCTACTTCTACGCCTTAAGAATAGAGAGTGTAAAGATTTTATAGCCGCGAATAAAGGGATAAAAATCAAACATCCATTGGCATGAGGATATGATGGATAATTAACGCCAGCGCTACAGAAATCCCCAGCCCAATCATCATTTTCAAAAAATCACGTCCGATTAACGGAAATACATACCCCAATCTATATTGCTCGCGATACGTCGTCGCAATCGCCAATTCTCGCCCCGTGAGCAAGCCAACAAACACCCAAGTTGTACTCATTGGAATAGAATTCATTTCCTTAAAATACAGCAGTATCACAGCATAAACACAGTCGATAATCGTAGCCGAGCGCATGAATCGCGTGCCCGATTTCTCTAACACGATTTTTTGAATTTTCCCGCCATGCGAATAAAAAATGTTCGCCAGCCCTAAGCATAAAATAATCATTACACCGATCAACATTTCCAGTGAGAGCTGGCGCGGCAAAAATACCGCAACATTCGCCATGTCATGACTAAGCCATGAAAACCACAAAAATCCCGTCGCGCACCACTGCAACGTACGCCACAATGTGCGGCGCTCTGCTTTAACCTTATCGTATTTTTCGTTAATAATACGCGATACGACCATCCAAAGCATATATGCGACAATCGCCGCAACACCGTAGCCAAGAACAGATTTCACCAACATCTTTTCTAAAACCAACGTTGAGGCAAAGGTCGACAACACGAGAAATGTAGTAGAAACAGGAATGCCCAAACGCGTGAGTAAAACCAAAATGCCCGGCGCCGCAGCATGATACCATTGTATCTCAATTGGCGGAATTTTATCCAGCCTACCGAATGATATATCGCCATCATGGATATACCAGCCATAGGTAAGCGTTGCGATTAAAACCGCACTGGCCGCGCCCCACAAATAAAACCACTTGAAAATCTTATCGTTGGAGGCAATGAACGTCCCCAAAGTCTGCACTGCATCATTCGCCACAACCGCATAAGCCGCCAGCAAAAACCCAATTAAAGCATAAAGCGTTGAGTAATCCATGACTCACAATAATCAGCAAAGCACATGACATGCAAACAATTGCTATTGACCGCAAGTTTTAAAGTGTGGAAAGGATTGGGGAAAATGCGGGGAGGAAATTGAATTCTCTTCATAACCGTTTGCTCCACTGTAAAAAATAATTTTATTATTTTCTAAGTACCCCCATTTATACCCCCATAACAATGAGTCATGTTTTGGCAAAACAAGAGATTGAATTGTCGACTTTATAGCCTATTTCTTTATTTCATCCGCCCTTTCACGGCGGCAACACCAGTTATAATCCCAGTGGAATTTGAACCCGTGTTGCTTATAAATCGTCTCTGTATATGTCAGAGAGCGTTCTTCCATCTTGAAGCTTCCAAGCAGTCCAGCCGTTTGTACTACGCCCTGTTACGCACGCGCCTGCATAAGAAGGGCTATTAAATAGGACATCTTCGCTTAATTCATAAAATTTTCCTTTATTAAGAAGTATGGCATCTTCAATAAGCTGTTCTCGCTGTTTTAAAACGGCATGAGATAAAGAAGGCGTTGTTGTTGTATTGAACTTTGAACCAGCTAAGACAACAAATCCCTCATCCGTATAAACCCCTTGGCCTTCTATCCCCTTCCTTGTAATAGAAAAAATTAACCTCCCATCTTCTCCATCATCAATTATTAGTGCTCTAGTGGGTTGAAAAATTGGTAACCCAAGGGTTGAAATTAGTACCGATATAGTTTCGAAACTATCATGTAAATCAGCCTCCATAGGCTCACTAACGTAGGGCTTAGTTGGAATAACCGCGTTGTTAATTAAACATCTTTTGGTTTTTTTTCCTGTATCAAAGAAAAGCCATTCTAAATACTTACCATGCGTTTTAGTAAACTGACTGGTTCTAGACGTGATAACCAAAGCGTAGTTCCAAAAATCTTTACCAGCATTGTGTTGTGATAACCTAACCATACAGTTTTCAGCCTCACCAATATAGACTTCTGTCTTGCTATGCTCTTCGGACAACCCTACTAAAATATAAACACCAACACTGTTTAAGTTTTGACGTTTTTTTGCCTCGTCTAATTTAGCGCGGGGTATGTATGTTACTTCGACAGTACGACTTGTGATACTAGCAACTTTAATACTTTTTGGATTACCATCAGGCAGAAAAATCTCTATAGTTTTAGCCATTAATTCACCCATTATTTTTTTCTACAACATCTTTAATTAAAGTGTTTATCTGGCCTCTTAATTCACTAATCTTAGATTTTATCAATTCTTGAGCATCAAGTTCAGACTTTATTTCATCAACAATAGTTTGCTGTTGCTTTAAAGAAATATCGAGAATTGGTAATTCCTGTATTTGACTAGGAAAAATATTTGTATTGTTTCCTAATCCTTTTTTATGAACCTCAATCAGGTATTGAAAATAGCTGGTTCTAAAATAATAATAAGCAAATAGTGAATTATAACTATCATCTAACCTAACTCTCATAACAAAATCTGCAAAAACACCATCAATATCGTCTTGTATTAAGGCAACTTTACCAATTGAGCCTTCGCCAGAGCGCGATATTAGAATATCGCCTATTTTAACTTTCTTATTAGGAAAACTAGCCGCAAAATCATTCGATACCAGCTGTGAATCTTCAGTTTCAAACTTCCAATTTTTAATTGTTGCCATAGACAAATAATAGCATTTCC
>JBBKXA010000119.1:0-5023 GCA_037969235.1 Bdellovibrionales bacterium
AGATAATATTATTTTTAAATAATCCATAAAAAAAATAGGGAGAAATGAAAATGCATATCGTTGAAACTGAAGGCTCAACTTATTCAGCGGCACCCAATGATTCTTCAAAATCAGTTAAGCGCGTTTTAAACACACTTAAAAGAAACATCAGGTCTGGGGCTGCTCGCAACCCGATGTCCGAGGACCCTGATTACACAATTTCAAGCACAGAGAAGCTTAGGTCAATTGAAAAAGGCCTCGTCGGTTTATTTGCAAGCAATGCTGCATTTAAATCAGATATTTCAACTGCAGCATTTGGGGCTGAATTTATAAGAGCATCCCAAATTATCTCACAAAATCAAAAATGGGCATCACCTCTGCTTTTAAAGGAAGCGCGAGACTATGGGATTGATCTAGCTAAAGAACTTTAGATTCAGACTTTAATAAAATATGACGCTTTAACTTTCCAGCCCCATCAGGCTCCGTGCATATTCGCGTGGGCAGAAGGGTTGGAGGTCTTCAACGCCCTCGCCTACACCGATTGAATGGACGGGAACGCCGAATTGATCGGCGAGCCCGACAAGCACGCCGCCCTTGGCAGAGCCGTCAAGTTTGGTGACGATCAAGCCTGTAACATTCACCATGTTTTTGAAAATTTCAACTTGAGAAAACGCGTTTTGCCCCGTAGTGGAATCGAGCACGAGAATGACATCATGCGGTAAGTTTTCGTCTTGTTTTTTGAGAACGCGAACGATTTTGGCGAGCTCTTCCATCAGGTGCGCTTTATTTTGCAAGCGCCCTGCTGTGTCAATCATCAACACATCCGCTTTTTCTGATTTGGCTTTTTCGTATGCTTCAAAGGCCACGGAGGCGGCATCCGCACCGATATCTTTTTTCAGCAATGATGCGCCGGTTCGTTTTGCCCAAATCTCCAGCTGCTCTACGGCGGCGGCGCGGAATGTATCACCAGCGGCGAGTGCGACGTTCAAGCCATCTTTGCGTTTGAATTTTTCGGCCATTTTGCCGATTGTCGTTGTTTTACCCGCGCCGTTAACCCCGCACATTAAAATTACATGCGGCGCTCCATCCTCGCGTTTTTTGATGTCCAGTGGTTTTGCGACAGGGTCGAGAATTTTGGTGATGCATTCGGCGAGGGCTTCGCGAATTTCGTTTTCATCTATGTCTTTACCGAAACGGTCTTGTGAAAAATCAGCGATGACTTTTGCCGCGGTTTTGGGGCCGAGGTCAGCGGCAATTAAAACTTCCTCCAACTCATCAAGCGCGGCTTGGTCGAGCTTTTTCTTGGTGATAAGGTCGGTTATGCCTGTAGAAATTTTATTTGTAGATTTGGATAGACCTTGCGTTAGTTTTGAAAGCCAGCCGCCTTCATCGCTATGATCGGAAAGTTCTTCGGCTTCCTTTGCGTCGCCCTCTATGGTGTGTTTGGGAACCGGCGCGACTGTGAAGCTGTCGATTGTTTCGATGCCTGTTTCTTGCATTTCCTGTTTCATTTCCGGGCTGATTTCTGGCTCGGAATCTGTGGACGGTTCAATTGCTGGCGCTTTGGGCGGGTGAACGATTTTATCTTCGATCTCCTGCTGCTCTTGTTCCGCTGCGTTATTCTTTTTGCGCCAAAAAACCATGGGTAACTCCTCAAATTTCAGTGTGTGAATCGACTATACGCCCATCAAACAATTTGACCAAGCAGTGCGTTCCCTTTTATTTTCGAAAGCTCCACCGTTGCGATTTTTCCGATTTCAAAATCTCCATCTATCGTCACGGGCACAAAGCTTTCCGTTCGGCCAAAATTGTTTTTTTCTACAATTATTTGCGCTGTTTTATTAATGTGACGCTTCAGAAGTTTTTGATGTTGTTGATCTCCTAGATCACGCAGGCGTTTGGCGCGCATTTTGCGGATATCCACGGGCACTTGGTCAGGGATTTTCGCGGCGGGTGTGCCTTCGCGCTCGCTGTAAGGGAATACATGGAGGTAGGTTAGATCGCATTCTTCGACGCATTTTAGTGTGTTTTGGAACATTTCTTCGGTTTCAGTGGGAAAACCTGTGATAATATCCGCTCCAAATTCCATTTCGGGGCGCATTTTGCGAGCTTTGGCGCACATTTTTATTGCATGGCTACGCAAATGTCGTCTTTTCATGCGTTTGAGGATTAAATCATCGCCAGATTGGAGGGATAAATGCAAATGCGGCATTAAACGCTGCTCATTTTCGATCAAAGCCCATAAATCCTCGTCAATTTCTACGGGGTCGAGGGAAGAAAGACGTAGGCGCTTTAGCTCTGGCACCAGCGCAAGGACGCGGCGGATCATTTGCCCAAATGTGGGAGAGCCTGGGAGGTCTGGGCCGTAAGAGGTCACATCGACGCCCGTAAACACGATTTCGTTATAGCCTTGCTCCACCAAATTGCGTACTTGCTCAGCGATTACACCGATGGGGACAGAGCGTGAATTGCCACGGCCATAGGGGATTATACAAAACGTACAGCGATGGTCGCAGCCATTTTGCACTTGCAGGAAAGCGCGGGAGCGGTCTTCGAAGCCTTCAATCAGATGGCTTGCGGTTTCGGTGACGGACATGATGTCATTCACAAGAATACGATCATTATGCCGCACGCCCCATGTCTCGGCTTTGAGCTTGAGGTCGTTGCCGATGATCTGGTCAATCTCCTCCATCGCGCCATAGCCTTCGGGATCGATTTGGGATGCGCAACCTGTGACGATGATTTTGGCATTTGGGTTTTCACGGCGCGCCTTACGGATGGCTTGGCGGGCTTGACGCTCGGCTTCCTTGGTGACAGCGCAGGTGTTGAAAATGATGGCGTCGTTCATCCCCGCCTTAACCGCATGGCTACGCATGACTTCACTCTCATAAGTGTTGAGGCGACAGCCGAAAGTTACGATTTGTGGTTGGCTTTTAGTCATTCTAAGGCATCGAAAACAGTGGTTCTAATAAACCGCTTTCATGCAAGCTCTCAGCGAATTCCAGCAATGGAAAAGCTGCAAACCACCATAAAGCGTCTTTGAACGCTTTGTTTAAGAATTTGGGAACGACTTCGATGCTATCGGGCGCATTATAAAGCTTCAGGTTTGGCATCAGACGCGGCGTTGTCTTGCAATATTGAGTGTAAGTTTCTCCAAATACTTCCTGCAAAAACGCTTCTTCACGCGTGATTAAAAAATGATACATCACTATGAACATAAGCGGAATAAGCACCATTAACGTGATATACCCCGATATCATTGACACACCAATCATCCCGAGAAGTGAGAAGAAATACAGAGGATTGCGTACCACCGAAAATGCGCCATATGTAATTAAGCTGGTGTTTTTATGCCCTCCAAGAAAAGCCGTGGAGTACACCCGCCCCAGCGCGCAAATGGCTATGAGAAAATAACCAGCATATTCGATTATTTCGTGAAATGCTGTTTCCGTTGATATAAAGCTTTTGGTAAAAAAAACCATAACAAGCGTTGTAGTTAATATGACTTTTGAATCCCGTATGCGTGATTTGTTAAGAGCTTTTGCCATCTTTATGTTCCAGTTGATTGAAAACTAGCCGTAGGTTTAAGCTTATTTTGTCTCGCCGTCAAACACATAAGCCACCGCGCCGGTCATGAGGATATGATCATCAATCTCGCGCCAGTGAAAGTTTAGCGTACCGCCGTTGAGGTGGATGGCGCATTTGCGGTTGACTAGGTCGCGGCGGACGGCGGCGACTATGGTGGCGCTTGCGCCTGAGCCGCATGCATCGGTTTCTCCTGCGTCTCGCTCCCATACGCGCATGCGGATGTTTTCGCGATCTATAATGGTAGCGAATTCTATGTTGGCTTTGCGGGGGAAGAGCGGGTGGTGTTCTATCTTTGGGCCGATTTCGCGGACGGGGAAGTTTTCGGCATCGTCTACGAAGAATACGGCGTGCGGGTTTCCAACATTGACGCCGACGGGGTCTTGTGCTTCGCCCTCCCCTATTAGAAGATGTAACGTGTCGCGCTCTTCGGACAGGGGAATGTCTTCCCAGCCGAGCTTTGGCACGCCCATATCGGTGGTGATGCGTTCATCGCTTTCGCGCCAGCATTCGAGGAGGCCGCCAAGGGTTTCGATCACGACTTTATCTTTGCCACTTTCGCGCAGGAGAATATCGGCAACGCATCGTGTGGCATTGCCGCAAGCTTCGACTTCGGATGCGTCGGGGGCATTGAGGATTTTCATGAAGCATGTACCTTTTTCGCTTGGCAACATGATAATAAATTGATCACACCCTATTCCTGTTTTGCGATGGGTGAGCGCGGCGATTTTTTCTATTGGCGGCAAAGGTGAGCCATCGCGTAAATCGAGTATAATGAAATCATTGCCGAGGCCGTGCATTTTAGTGAAGTGCATAATTTATATTCCTTGTTTGAATCGCGAAGACGCTAAGCTTACATACAAGACGGATAAAGCGCCGCAGGCATTTTAACAATATTAAAGCCGAAAGCCGTGTAATATAATTTAATAAAATACGCTTTGCGGCTTCGCGATTCTATCTCAATTTCAAATTTCCCTTGACAATAACGCGGCAGTCGCCTAATTTCCACTCAAATTTCCACTGACTTTAGGATTTGTCAGTGCCTAACGGTACCCCTCACTCGGCGCGAACGCTCAGTGGGGTTAATTTAATTTATGAAGAATGACTTTTAAATGTTTGAATCATTAAGCGATAAATTAGGCGGTGTATTTGATAAGCTTCGGGGCAAGGGCTCTTTAAGTGAGAATGACGTGATGGCGGTGTCTCGCGAGATTCGTGTGGCGTTGCTCGAGGCCGATGTTGCGCTTCCGGTTGTTAAAGATTTTATTGCAGGCATTAAAGACAAAGCCGTTGGACAAAATGTTGTTAAGGGTGTGAACCCAGGGCAACAAGTAATCAAAATAGTGCATGATGCGCTGGTTGAGATGCTGGGCAGTAAAACGGATGAGTTGAAGTTTTCCTCTCCGCCGTCGGCGTATCTTATGGTGGGTTTGCAGGGGTCGGGTAAAACGACGTCTAC
>JBBKXA010000120.1:0-43786 GCA_037969235.1 Bdellovibrionales bacterium
CAACGCTATCCAAAGCCCATAGCAAAATATAAGCCCGAACAAAGTCAACAGCGCTAGCCCCCCCATAAGACCAATCTCTTCCGCCCAAAGCGTAAATATAAAATCCGTTTGTTTTTCAGGCAGGAAATTCAAACGGCTTTGCGTGCCCTCCAAAAAACCCTTCCCTTCAATACCGCCCGACCCCAAAGCGATTTTTGACTGCATAATATGATATCCAGCGCCTAACGGATCACTCTCTGGATTTAAGAACGTCATCACACGTTTTTTTTGATATTCATGCAGAAATTGCCACGCCACGGGTATACTCGCCATGACTAAAATTCCGCCAGTGAGGTAGAGCCAGATGCTCGCACCCGCAATAAAAAACATTGCTGCGCCAGCCATGATAATCATTAATGATGTCCCCAAATCAGGCTGAAGCAACACAAGTCCCACAGGTGCCATGACAATGGCTAAAGGGATAATAAGGAAATGGATGCGGCGCATATCTTCAATTGTGGTGGAATGAAAATAGCGCGCCAAAGCCATCACAACCGCAATTTTCATGAGTTCAGATGGTTGTATCCGCATAAAACCAATATCAATCCAGCGTTGTGCGCCCATACCAACGTGGCCTTTAATTTCCACCACGATTAATAAAGCCAGTCCAAGCCCATAAATTGGCCATGTAAGCTTATACCACCACTTCAAATCAATCAGCGCGATCACGATCATACCTACGGCGGCCACACAAAAACGCATAATCTGTTTGTTAGCCCAAGGCTCGAACGCTCCGCCCGCGGCAGAATACAGCGCTGTAAATCCGATGCATGACACAATTAAGATCAGCGCCATCAAGCCCCAATTTAAGTGCAGAAATTTATCCCATAATGATTGTTGATGGGAAATTGAGAATGATCTACTCATTTATATGGGTGCTCCCATGTTTGTTTTGCTTTTTGCACCTGTACTCATTGAATGAACAGACTTTGCACCTGGATCACGCTTGAGCGTTTCCAGTAACAATTCTTTCGCCATAGGTGCGGCAGCTCTAGCGCCTCCGATACCGTGCTCCACAACGACCGAACACACATAACGCGGATCAACTTCGGGGGCATAGCCCACGAACAGCGCGTGATGTCGGCTTTTCCAATCCAATTCTTCATTTTTTACGCCTGCGCGGCGTTGTGCCATCGTGATCCGCTGAACTTGTCCCGTTCCCGTTTTTCCGCCAAAATTCCAATCTGAGCCTTCGGGTATATCCTCGGGTTTAAAGCGTGAACCATAACCAGTACCTCTTGAATCATTAACAACAAGGCGCATACCCTCCTTGATTAATGCCAAATGCGCTTCATCTAAATCCATTTTTGGCCAGCCGTTGGGAGGCGGGATGTTATTCGCCATTCCATCTGCTGTGATCCACGGCTTAACCGCATAGCCGCCATTGACGAAACGCGCAGTCATTGTGGCAAGCTGTAGTGGCGAGGCGAGCATATAGCCTTGGCCTATGCTATTTACAATGCTTTCACCTTGTTGCCATTTTGTACCAAAACGTCCTAATTTCCACTCTTTGGTGGGAACCAGACCGCTAGTTTCTTCGGGCAATTCAAAATCGAGCTTTTCTCCTAAACCCATTTGCCGCGCCGCTGTGGCGATATTATCAATACCAACCTCCGTTGCCATTTCGTAAAAAAACGTATCGCAAGACACTTCGATTGCTCTCTTGGCATCAACCACGCCATGCCCGCCTTTTTTCCAGCAATGAAATTTTCCACTGCCATAATTATAGACCCCTGTGCAGCGTACCGTGGTGCGCGGCGTGACTTTACCCGTTTGCAATCCTGCGAGCAAGCTGACCATTTTAAATGTGGAGGCAGGAGGGTATTGACCTGCTACGGCCTTATTTGTTAGCGGCTTAGCTGGATTAGCAAGCAATTCCTCCCATAGCGCTATAGATATTCCGGATGAAAAAACATTGGGATCAAATGCGGGATAGGATGCTAGCGCATACACCTCACCTGTTTTAGCATCCATGATCACCGCCGATGCGCTGCGCTCCGTACTTAATAAACTTTGCGCAAATCGTTGCAATTCCGCATCTATGGTTAAAGTAATTCGCTGCCCATGATGGCTATCATTTTTTTTAAGCTCTCTGACCTCGCGCCCTCTTACATTTACTTCCATTTCCGCGCGTCCGGCTTGTCCGCGGAGCTGGGCATCATATTTTTTTTCAATGCCTGTCTTGCCAATTTTAAAGCCTGGCAGACTCAGCATAGGGTCTTTTTCTTCAATTTCTGCTTTGTTCACCGCGCCAACATATCCAATTAAATGTGCGGTGGCCTCTCCGAATGGATAGCTTCTACGTTCACCCACATCTGTACTTAACCCTGGAAGGTTAGGCAAATTGACTTCAATTCGCGCGACATCTTCCCATTCTAAATCGTCAGTGATTTCGATAGGCACATATTTTGCGTTTTTCTTCGCCTCTTTTAAAACGCGGGCAATATCACTATCGGTAATCGGGATAGTTTTTTGCAATGCACGCAGCGATTGTTCAATATCTCCCGCTTGTTCAGGTACAATCAGAGCGCGAAAATTCTGGGCATTCACTGCTAAAGGCACGCCAAAGCGATCCACGATTTGACCGCGTGATGAGGCTAGCACTTTCATATTAATGCGGTTTTTATCGGAAAGCGTTTTATAACGACTGCCTTGTGAGACCTGTAGCCAAGCCAATCGTGTGCCAAGCACACCAAGTATAGCGCCTTGCAAGCCGCCAATTATAATGGCGCGGCGCGTGAATACTTTAACCTGTTCCTGATTTTTTTTCATTGGTCGTGATTATAAAGAAAATTCATCGCTTGCATAGCTTATAAAATAAGCGTTTATGCCTCCCTGACCAGCTTATGATGGCAGGGTCTTGTGTGTGATGTGTAGCATCAAATAGATGAGCGGAAACATAATGATACTCACGGCAAGCGGCGCTGTAAAATCACTAAATGGCATAAATTGAAAGCTCAGAACGCTCACCAGAAGCCACTGCAAAATATGATAAAGCGCGACCACGATTGCAAAACCCAGCCAAACCATCGCAAAGCCTTGTCCGAGCAAAAATCGGCGCTGGTCTATTACCGCTAAACGGCATAGCACAAACAAAGCAGCGTTGGCTCCCGTATAGGGCACACCGGTAACGAGATCGAAGAGCAGGCCTATGCTAAACACCACCCAAGCGGGGAGCAAGGACGGGCGATAAACACACCAATAATAAATAATCATCACCAAAAGCGGCGATTTAAAAAAAACGCCCAGTGGTTGTGGTACGGATACAACAACCAGCAAGAATGCTATAATTAAAACGCTATAGGGGATCACCAAACGCGTGAATAGTTCAAGACGATCCGACAGCGTTTCGTATTGTGACATAAGAAATTAAACCTATTGCATCTCTCGTTGGATCACTTGTTGCATTTTTGTGGCACTATTATTAAGAGGTAAAGTAGCGTTACGCGTCGATCCGTTTAATATGCCACGCTTAAGATTGGGATCAATTGGCGTATCTATAATACGCACATGCATCAAGCGGTTGAAATCTGCGAATGGTTCAACAACGATTTGATTGCTTTCATTACGCTTTTCACTTTTGACTATACCCACTGGTAACCCAGCAGGAAAAACACCCCCAACACCAGAAGTCACAATCCGTACATTTTGTTTGATATGGGTTTCAGGCGGCAGGTGCATCAAAAATCCATTGCGATTATTTTGTCCTGCGAAAATTGCGTGCTGACGAGTGTTTTCGATGATTACGGGCACTCGAGAATTCATATCGTTAATTAATAAAACGCGCGCTGTGTCGGTGCCCGTTTCAACGACGCGACCAATTAAGCCATCGCCCGACATTACCGCTTGTCCTTCACGTATGCCATCATTGGATCCTGCGGCAACCAAAAGGCTTTTAGCAAATGTTGAAGAGCTGTCCGATAGAATACGCGTGGTAATAAATGTTTTTTGCGGATCGGCCTTAACGTTCATCAATTCGCGCAAAGATTTATTTTCCGCCTCGAGCAATAACGCAGTTTGGTACCATTCTCGCAACTTTACATTTTCTTGAGATAGACGGGCGTTTTCTGCTTGAATTGCCGCAAGCCCCGTAACATCGCGTACAAAAAGCGCCGCATTTTGCAACGGTGTAGAAACGATATTCAATACTGGTGAAAGCGCATCGGTTGTCGCTGTTCTTGCGCCGCTGAGCATTGCGGGTTGAAAAGTTGAGATTAATAGCAAAATACCAGCAACAAAAATTAAAAAACCAGAAGCCCCGACGTATCCATTCATAGGGATGGCCATTACATTCGACAATGTCCGTCTTGATTGGCTTCTTCCGATTTTTTGTGTGCGGTGTTTCAACGCGGTTGCCCTTAAATTTCTACGCAATTCATATCTATGCGCATCATAATTTTATTCGAATGGTTGAATCAACCCTTCACTTACTATTTTACAAGAAAAAACCTTATAAATAAATAAGATAAGCCTTATAATTTGTACAAATTAATATGAACCAATGAGAACACTACGCAGGATTTTTGGCTCTTCAAGGGCATGCCCCGTACCGAGCGCGACACATGTGAGCGGGTCGTCAGCGATTGTAACGGCTAGCCCTGTGGCGTGGCGCAATACAAAATCGAGATTTTTCAACAATGCTCCACCGCCGGTCATAACGATTCCTTTATCGACGATATCAGCCGCAAGTTCTGGGGCTGTGTGTTCTAGGGCGACTTTCACGCCTTCAATAATTTGCCCAACGGGTTCGGCCAAAGCTTCGGAAACTTGACGCTCAGTAACTACAATTTCTTTCGGAACGCCGTTCATCAAATCACGGCCGCGAATTTCCATCCGTCGCCCTTCACCATCGGCGGGTGGGCAAGCCGTTCCGATTTCTTTTTTTATACGTTCTGCGGTGCTTTCGCCGATTAGCAAATTATGCACGCGGCGAATATAGGCAATTATCGCTTCATCCATTTTGTCACCGCCAACACGAACCGAACGCGCATAGACTATGCCACCAAGTGAGATAACCGCCACTTCGGTTGTGCCGCCGCCAATATCCACAACCATAGACCCTGAAGGCTCAGTCACAGGCAGACCTGCACCAATTGCTGCGGCCATTGGTTCTTCGATTAACTCAACGCGGCGCGCCCCTGCACTTTCGGCGGATTCGATGATGGCGCGTTGCTCAACAGCCGTAGAGCCAGATGGCACGCAGATCACCATTTTAGGGGATACGAATGAACGACGATTATGCACTTTACGGATAAAATACTTAATCATCGCTTCGGTGACTTCGAAATCAGCAATCACACCGTCGCGCAATGGACGAGTCGCCGTGATGCTTCCGGGGGTGCGGCCTAGCATTTGCTTGGCTTCATTACCCACGGCCAATACATTTTTCTTACCGTAATGCATCTCAATGGCCACTACGGATGGCTCATTTAATACAATGCCTTGATCCTTGACATACACCAGCGTGTTGGCCGTGCCCAAATCAATCGCCATATCGGCGGACATAAATCCGAAAAGATTGGAAAACATAGGTTTTGGAGCCTGTTATTTTGTTACAATGGTTTTATAGCAGAGCTGAATGCGCATTGCATCACATCATTTGTGTAATGGCTAAAGATTTCAACAAAAAGATTGCTTTAAAATGTAAAAAGCGCTTCGAAATGAAACGCTTTTTTAAAAAATATGTCGTGATAAAATCTAACCCTGACGCGCTTTCATGCGTGGGTTCTTCTTATTAATCACGTAAACGCGCCCTTTGCGACGAATAACACGGTTATTACGATCACGGGTTTTCAACGTTTTCAAAGAGTTCGTTACTTTCATAGCCTTGTTCCTCAGCAATATTTAATCTGTATGTGAATCTTGGGGTGACAATAAGGGGACAGCGCACCCCTTGTCAAGTTTTTCTTTTATAATCACTCGTATTAGCAATACAAAATATAAGTGTGTGTTTAAACCTTATTTGTTCAAAATTAACATTTACATGTTATTATAAATTCGAAATGTGGGCAAAACATGAACGGACATAAAAAATCTTTCAAAGCAGGTGAAACCATCATGCACCAGGGTGATGGCGGCGAAAGCGCTTTTATCATTGAAAAAGGGCGCGTAGAAATTTTACTCGAAAATGGATCTGGTGTAACTCAATATCTTGGTACACGCGGTGTGGGCGCGATGATTGGCGAGATGGCAATTATGGATGATTCGCCTCGCACAGCAACGGTTAAGGCCATTGAAGATTGTGATTTACTGGAAATAACACGCGAAGATTTTGTTCTACGCCTAGAGCGCGCTGACCCCGTATTGCAAATGACAACGCAAGTGATCTTGACGCGCTATCGCGACATGCTTAAACGCTCGCAAATCATTGGTGACCCGCCGAAGCTTAACGAAACTGAAGATGCAGAGTTGAGTTTTAAAGGCAGTATTGATGCCATGCAAACGATCAAAATCACGAATGAGTTTGAAAACGCGCTGTTAAGCGATCAAATTTGCATGCATTACCAGCCTATTATCGACCTACAGAATGGTCGCACTGTGGGGTTCGAAGCACTCATGCGTTGGGAACATCCAGAAAAAGGCTTTATTTCTCCTGCTGTATTTATCCCAATCGTTGAAGATAGCGGCTTGATCGTTAAAGCATCCGAGTATGCGCTAAAAACTGCGCTCAAATCTCTGAAAAACATTGAAGGGCGCGTTGGCTCTGATCACGAGCTGTTTATGAGCGTTAATTTCTCCAGTCGTGATTTTGCTGCAGATGATTTCGTCGAAGGTCTGTATAACACCGTCAGCCTGACCGATGTTAATCCCCATCAAGTACATTTAGAAATTACAGAGCGTCTTTTAATTGGGCAACCACATAATGCAAAGGACACGCTTGAGATGTGCCGAAAAGCTGGCATGGGTATTTCCATTGACGATTTTGGAACGGGATATTCATCACTCAGCTATCTGCATTTTTTCCCCATTGATACATTAAAAATTGACCGTAGTTTTATAATGGAAATGCTCGATAATGAAAACTCTATGGAGCTTGTGAAATCCATCATTAGCCTTGGTAAAAACCTTAAGATGAAAATTATTGCCGAAGGTGTTGAGGAAAAGGCCGAAGCTGATGCGCTTCGTGAATTAGGCTGCGATATGGTGCAAGGCTTTTATTTTGCCAAGCCCATGACAGAGCAAGACGTCATTACGTTTATACAAAATCATTAAGCGCTATATTATTTCGATGTCGCTTCGAATATGCCATCCCAAGAAGTGGGTGGTTTTTTGATTAAACCTTTTATGCGCGATTCATACATATTATAGGTGTGAGTTAATTCAAATTCATCAATTTTTCGGCATTGATGGAGCGCCTTTAAGGCGATTGTAAAATCACCGTTTTGATACGCGGCAATCATTGCTTCATGCTCTTTTTTTATATTTTGAAACGCATCGGTTTCAGCAATCTGCTTATCACCCAATAGGGCATATATTCTTACAGGCTTTATTTTACCTTTAACAAGTATCAAATCCATCTCCAACATGGCCATATCAGCCACATGAATATAAGTATCTTCCCCGACTAATGTTGCCACGCCATAATTTTTCGTCTGCCCTTCCAAACGCGATGCGAGATTGACCGCATCCCCGAGCGCTGAATAAGCAAAGCGTTGCTTGGATCCCATATTCCCCACCGCGCATTCGCCTGTGTTAATGCCGATACCAGCTTTCAAAATGACTGGCTCTTTGCCGATTTTTTTGGCCTGTTCGACCACACGTTCATTGATAGGCGCAAGCGCCGCTTGCATTTTAAGCGCAGCGCAACACGTTTCGCGCTCGTGCTGCGCTACATCTTTGGGGGCATTCCAAAACGCCATCATCGCATCGCCCATATATTTATCAATCGTACCGCCATGCGCCATCACAATATCAGTCATTGCAGTCAGAAAATCATTCATAAGATTAATCAACTCTTCAGGCGTTAGACCTTCGGATATTGTCGTGAATTTTCGAATATCGGTGAACATCACGGTGAGATTTTTATTCTCCCCGCCCAGTTTTAATTTATCTGGGTTTTTTTCTAAATCGCGCATGACATCGCGGCTAACATACATACCGAAGGCGCTGCGCACATGTTTTTTCTCATGCTCGGTTTTGAGATAGCTTAGAATTGAAGCCGCTACAAATATCACGCTCATCATAAAAGTGGGCGTGACGGGATCAAACAGTCCGCCATAATTTGCAAACAAAAACCATGACAACCAAAATGCCCCCGCCGAGACGCCTGCAACAATTGCCAAAAGCCAAAGCGGGCTAACGAAAAATGATAACGCGATAATCAATATTGATATAGCGGCGGCACTGCCGATTTCTAATAAATTTGCGGTGTGTGGGCGGATAAGATATTGCCCTTGTAATATTTGCTCGAGCGCATTCATATGAACATGAACGCCAGGGCGCATCCCCAGCGGCGTTGCTCGGAGATCCATTAAACCTTCGGCGCTGGACGCAATAAAGACAATTTTATCAGATAAATCTGGTAGATCGCTCTGGAGGAATTGATAAGCCGGGATTTGCTCGTCTTTTTGAAATTCGCGGAAATACACCCACATCTTACCATCTGCCCCCATGGGAATTTGGTATTGTCCAATGCTGGCGATAAAAGGCTCGCTGATTTGAAAATTGTTATAGTTTTCATTGGCTGCAATTTTTATAAATTCGCGCCCCTGATTTTCGAATACACGAATACCTTCGAATATCAGCGATGGATAGATTTGTTGCCCATCGTGAAAAATTAGACCCGTACGCCGAATTACAGCATCGCGTTCAGCGCTGGCCATGAAACTTCCATTTCCCGCAACAACATCTTGTAAAACGGGTAGGAATTGCGCGCTGCCTGTAAAATGCAAACTGCCTTGCCCTTGCTGAACCAGAAAATAGTTTTTAATGTCCTTTTTTATCAATATCTTGCGTTTGATTTGTGGAGGCGAAGCATTCGATCCATAGGAAAAACCTGCCACAAAATTATTGGCGTTCTTGATCGCCTGCGCTAACAATTCATCATTATGCGGAGCATTTTGCAATTCACCTTTGAGCGGATGATTATCATCTAGAAGCGCGGCGATATTTTCTGGAGATGTGCGATCAGGCTCGGCGAGCACGCCATCAAATATGATCGCCTTCGCTCCCGCTAGTTGAATACCGGTAATAAGCGCCGCTATTTTCGTACGCGGCCACGGCCATTGCCCTTCGCGTGTTAAAGACGCATCATCAATATCCACAAACACCACCTGCCCTGAGCTTTGGCGGGGTTTGGCCTTAATGTAACTTTCAAAAACAATATGCGATATCCGCGTTTTCACCCCCGCCGTATCAAGCATCACAAACATTATCCCACCAAGAATAAGTAGAAGGATAGAAAAACGGATAAAGGGATGGACGATCAAGCTGAGCATACAGACAGTTATCTCTCCGTAAAAGCACGTTCGCGGGCGCGCAGGACGGGTTTTAGCATGTAGGCCATAAGTGTGCGCTTGCCCGTTATTACTTCCACATTGGCGACCATTCCGGGCGTAATCGGCAAAGGCGCGGTCTCATCGCCGAGGTAATTTTTATCTGCGCGCACTTCTATTTCAAAAAATGTGCCCCCTTCGCCGTCGCGCCCTGATGTTGCGCCAATACGCACCAATTCGCCATCTAAAGATCCATATATCTGCGCGTCATAAGCGCTGATTTTAATTTTAGCAGGCAGACCAGGGCGCAAAAATGCGATATCGGAGGGTTGGATTTTTGCAATGATTTTCAAATCATCGTCGATGGGTACAATTTCTACCAATTGCATGGCTGGCTCGACGACACCGCCAATGGTTTTAACCGCGATATTATTAACCACTCCCGCGACAGGTGCTTTGACTTCGCGGCGATCAACGCGATCATCATTGGATTTCATGTTTTCTTTGAGTGATGAAATTTCCGTTTGAACTGCATTTAATTCCCCCAATGCTTGAGAGCGGAATTTATCCAATTGGCTTGCGCGCTCACCCTTTGCGACTTGCGCTTCGGCGGCGAGTGCATTTTTGCGTTGTGCTTGCGCGTTTATCTGCCCTGTTATATCTGCGAATTCCCGACTCAGGCGCACTTCTTCTAACTTAGGCACGGCGCGTTTTTGCACCAGATCACGGGTGATTTTGAGCTCATCATTGAGCAAGGCACGGCTTGAGGATAGCCGATTAATTTGTGCACTGACCTCATTGATATCGGCGTTGGCTTTGTGGATGCGGTCATCTAAAATGGCGTAGGAGTTTTTCAACTCTCTTTGGCGAGATTCATAGAGCGCGAGTTCGTTTTGCGCGATTTGCGGGGCGTCTTTTTGTACATCTTCGGGCACTACAAATTTTTCACCGCTGGATTCCGCCAACAATCTTGCTTTTTTAGCCGCCAGCCCTAAAAACCGCGCTTGTGTTCCGCGGGCCTCTGACGAAAACTGTACATCCGACAAGCGCATAAGCACATCGCCTTTTTTGACTATTGCGCCTGGCGTGACCAAAAGCTCGTCTACGATGCCGCCCTCCAGACTTTGGACGATTTGCACGTCTTGTGTGGGCACGACCTGTCCTTGACCGCGTGTGATGATTTCCACTTTGGTCAAGGCCGACCACACAATCAAAAAACTGACCAAGGCCATTATCGAAAACAGCAATAAGACAGCGGCGGTTGTGGGTCGCATACGGGCGGCAGCATCAAGCTCGGACATAAAATCAGTTTCTTTGATTTTACTCATCCTTCCACCTTCACATTTCCACCTTGCAACGCTTTGATAACTTCATCGCGTTTACCGTCCATGATTAGACGCCCGTTATCGAGCAAAATCAAACGGTCCACCATATCGAGCATCGCGTGTTTATGCGTGATTAATATGAATGTCTTATCCTTGACCTCATTTTCCACATAGGTTTTGAATACCGCTTCGGCTTGCATATCCATCGCGTTTGTTGGCTCGTCGCAAATGAGAACCTTTGGCTGGATCAGCATTGCCCGCGCCAGTGCTATAGCTTGGCGTTGGCCGCCTGAAAGTCCTTCTCCATGTTCGCCGACAGGGGCATCATAGCCCATAGGGTGTCTGGATACGAACTCATGGACGCCTGCGGATTTAGAGGCTTCGAGTATTTCCTGTTCACTGGCTTGGGGGCAACTGGCGGCGATGTTGTCGCGTACAGTGCCTGAGAATAAAACCACATCTTGGGATATATAGGCGAAATGCCGCCGTAAATCCGCGGGATCAATTTGACGATAATCTGTATCATCGGCCAAAATCGTGCCTGCGCTCGGCTCATACAGCCCCATCATTAAACGCGCAGTTGTGCTTTTGCCTGAGCCAATTCTTCCAATAATCGCAACCTTTTCGCCAGCGTTAATTGTGAAGCTTACGCTATCTAAAACATCGCGCTTAACATTGGGATAGGCGAAGCTCACTTTGTCGAAAGTGATTTTACCGGCGATATCGGGACGATGGAGGAAATTGCGGTCTAATGGACGTTCTACGGGTTTACTCATGATACCATCAAGCGTTTTTAAAGCCCCACCCGCTTGGTGATAACGCGCCAACAGATTTGCAACCTGTCCGACAGGTGAGAGTGCGCGGCCACTTAAAATCACGCAGGCGATCAACCCGCCCACGGTCAACATCCCATCAGCCACCAAATACATCCCCGCTAGTACAATAATGACTGAAGCAATTTGCTGGACAAAACTTGCGCTATTTACTCCGAATCCTGAAATCATTCGTGATTTTTGTCCATGCGCGGCATTTTCACCCACCAAAGCCCCATATCTTGCACGAAACGCACCGTCTGCACCGATAGCTTTGATAGTTTCCAATCCATGGATTGTCTCTACCAACATGCCATGCTTGGCTTCGGCGCTTTTGGCGGATTTTCTAACTACGCTTTTTAACGGGATTTGTAGAAGCAAGCCCACAACAATCACAATCGCGAGCAAGGCCATCAATATAAAAGCAATCCCTCCGCCAAGTTTATAAATAATAAAGAGGAAAAATAATGTGAACGGCAAATCGACCAAAGCGGTGATCGTTGCGGAAGTAAAAAAATCGCGTACACTATCAAAGTCGCGCAGCATATTTGCAAAAGCGCCACTAGAACGCGGGCGTTCCGATAGGCGCATATTCAAGACCTGATCATATATGCGGCGCGTGGCGACAACATCCATACGCCGACCAGCGAGATCAAGCAAATAAGCGCGTAATGTACGCATGATGAAATCAAAGACGAACACGACCAAAGCGCCAATCCCTAAAGCCCATCCTGTTTCAATGGCGTTATTGGGAATCACCCGATCATAGACATTCATGATGAACAACGGGCTGGCGAGGCCAAATAAATTGATGAACACGGCGGCAAGCAAAACCATGCCGAAAATGCCTTTATTTTCACGAACCAATGACCAGAACCAGTGCTTGGATGTATCATTGTATTCAGCAGCACCTTTGTCATGATCAGGATTTGTGAATTCTGGCGTGGGCTGGGTTAAAATCACGAATCCTGCAAAGTCATTTTCCAGCTCAGTGCGCGTGACTTCAGTCTTATGGCGGGTTTGTACGTCATATATCGTGTAATTGTCGCCAGTGTGGTTTAACAGCACGCATGCGCGTTCATCTTTTAAAACGATTGTGGCTGGCAAAACAGCTTCTGGGATGTCGGATATATTTGATTTTTTGACGATTTTAACCCGAATGCCCAAACGCTCTGCGGCTGTTTTGAAGCTTTCAGGGGTGATGCGGTGACCATCATACGCTAAGCCCGATGTCAGGGCTTGTGCTGATTTCGCTCGCCCGTAATGCGCGGTAAGAAACACCAAACATGCGAGCAAATAATCTTTGCGTTCGCGTTGACTATCATCGGAATTGTCTGGTTTTATAGCCTTGTTTTTTGCCATCGCATTATTGTTTCGCGGCTATCTTCAGTCCCAATGCATCATTTAACTGCCCCATTGCGGCCAAAATCGCATATTGCGCGAGTTGAACACGGCTTTTCGCGTTTTCAGTTTCGAGCTTGGTGATTAAAACTTGATTATCCGCTTGCATTAACTGTAGGACAGAGATTAACGCCCCTTCAAATTGCACTTCGTAAGTCTCCATCAATTTTGCATTGAGATCATAGCGCTGATTTTGATTTTCAAGCTGTTTTTGTGCCGTTTCTAATTCGGCGTAGGCTTGGCGAATGCCGCGTTCAATTTGACGCTGCGCATTATCATGTCGCGCCAGTGCGTCTTTATATCCATATTTTTGTTGATTGATGCGCGCGGCCTGTGCGCCGCCAGTTTCGAAATTCCAATTTGCCCGCACCACCGCGCGCCCATCTTCCAATTCTCCGCCCAACACATCGTCTTTTTCACTCTTTAAAAATGAAAGCTCGCCATCAACACGGGGTATATAGCCCGCTTTAGTGGCATTGATTTGGTTTTTAGCCGACAAGGCTTGCGCATTTGCGGCATGTAATAATGGATGGCTTTGATTAGCCTGCGCAATGGCATCGCTCATTTTTTCAGGAATAAGTGTTGTATCTGTTTGCGGAATAACCAACTCATCATCAGGTGCGTGCCCCGTAAGCTCAAAATAATCGGCTTCTAAGTTTCGCGCTTGGCCGCGATAATCATTGATGAAATTATCGAGAATAACAGAGACATCCCGCGCCTGTTGCAATTCAGCCTCATCCGCTGCGCCATCATCGACCATAGAAGTAATACGCGCGAGATACTCGTTTACGCTTTCTTGTTGCGCCCGCAGCAACGCCAAGCCTTTGTATGCTCGCGTTAAATTTATATAAGTTTGCACAACCCGAAAGCTTAATGTTTCGCGCACATCATCCAGCGTATGTGAGGCGGCCTTTTCTTCGGCTTGCGCCGATTCAATGCGGTATTTCGTTTCCATGCCATCATAAATTTGCTGACGCGCAGAGATTGAACCATCCCAATAATTAGAATACCCCGCGCCCCGCGTGGTTGTTAACCCACGGCTGGTGGAGTTGTCACCGTATATCCTCCCTGCCGTTGCACCAATTTCTATTTCAGGGAAATACGCGGAGCGTTGCTCTTTTTGACTTTCATGCGCGCGATTGACTGCCGCAAGTGCGCTTTCAATTTGCGGATGGTGCGCCAAAGTTAAAGACACAGCCTGTTCCAACGTTTCGGCATGAGCGTTCAATGCAAAACACGACATCGCTACGCCGGCCATGAGCATTCGAATAGTGGAAACACAGGACAATTTCATTTAAATCAATCTTTTTTGATTACGCGAGGAGATACGCATGAATTTAAATTTTACTGAAAAAAGTGATTCTTTACAACCCTATACTCGCCCTATACATGACCTTAAGAATCAGGCATCTTTTAATACTCTTATGATTTTATAAGCAGAGCGCTCTCCTTAAAATGCGTATAAAAGGTAATTGCATGACGTTGAAAATAGCCATTCCCGCTGAAACTGCGCTTCACGAAAAACGTGTAGCTGTCTCCCCTGATAGTGTGAAAAAGTTAAAAGCCTTGGGCGCTCTTGTGATGATTGAAAAAAATGCCGGGGCAAATGCCGCGATCACTGATACGGATTATAAAAACGCAGGCGGTGTAATCGCCAAAGGTGATGCGGATTTATATAAAAATGCGAATATTGTTCTGCGTGTGCAAGCGCCCAGTGTGGATGAGCTTAAGAAAATTCCTGATGGCGCGTTGTTGATTGGTATGCTTAATCCACATGCTAATGACACCTTAATTAAGGCTTGTGCCAAAGCCAAAATTGATGCTTTTTCGATGGAGCTTGTGCCGCGTATTTCACGTGCACAAAGCATGGATGTTTTATCTTCGCAATCTAACCTCGCGGGGTACAAGGCCGTTTTGGATGCGGCGGCACATTATGCGCGTGCATTTCCAATGATGATGACCGCGGCGGGAACAATCCCACCTGCTAAAGTTTTTATAATGGGCGCTGGCGTTGCTGGATTGCAAGCCATCGCCACAGCGCGACGTTTAGGCGCAGTGGTGAGTGCTACAGATGTTCGCCCTGCTGCTAAAGAGCAAGTGCAATCTTTGGGTGCGAGCTTTATCGCCGTGGAAGATGATGAATTTAAAAATGCTGAGACAAGCGGCGGGTATGCCAAAGATATGTCTGCGGATTATAAGAAAAAGCAAGCCACGCTCGTTGAGACGCATATCGCCAAGCAAGATATTGTTATCACGACCGCGCTCATTCCTGGTCGCCCTGCTCCCAAGTTAATTTCATCCGCAATGGTCAAATCCATGAAAACGGGCAGTGTTATTGTTGATTTGGCCGTTGAGAGCGGCGGCAATGTTGAGGGCTCTGTTGTTGGCAAAGTGATAAATGCACATGGCGTTTCACTTGTTGGATATGCGAATGTGCCGAGCCGTTTGGCCACCGATGCTTCTGCCCTCTACGCCAAGAATTTGCTTAATTTGTTAGGGCTGATTATTGATGCAGAAAATAGAAAGCTCAAGATTAATTGGGACGATGATATTATTAAGGGCATTGCCTTAACCAGAAATGGCGCCGCAATTCATCCGAAATTTAAAGACGCGAAGACTACAGCCTCTAAGCCCACCCCGAAAAAACAACCCGCGAAAAAGCCTGTGGTAAAGAAAGCCGCGACGAAGAAAGCGGCAGTTAAAAAAACACCGAAAGCTGCCGTTAAAAAAGTGGTTAAGAAAACCACAAAACCCGTGAAAAAGGATGCATCATAATGGCCGATAATGCCCGCACCGTAAATGACAGCGCCGCCGACCTGGCTATGCGTGCGCATGAAATAGCAGAAAAAGCCGCCGATCTCGCCGTGGAAGCGTCGCAGAATGTGGCGATGGATGTTGCGCACGGTCAACCGTTTTTAATTACAGGCCTTACCGTATTTATTCTCGCGTGTTTTGTTGGCTATCATGTGGTGTGGCGTGTGACGCCCGCTTTGCACTCGCCGCTCATGGCGATCACAAATGCGATTTCATCGGTGATTATTGTGGGTGCGGTTATGGCAGTCACACCGATTTTGGCCAATGGTAGCACCAGCTTTTCGTTTATGGGCTTTCTGGCTGTGATTTTAGCATCTATTAATATATTTGGTGGCTTTATCATTACGCGCCGCATGCTTTCGATGTTTAAAAAGAAAGGCGCTTAAGCCATGGAAATATTCGCCTCTCTTACATATTTAGTTGCCGCTGTATTTTTTATACTGGCGCTGCGCGGCTTGTCGCATCCTGAAACAGCGCGCAAAGGTTTGAACTACGGGATTGCGGGGATGGCCATTGCTATTCTCACCACCTTGGTTATGCCCGGTGTTGGGGGCACACTTTGGATTGTGCTGGGTATTGGCATTGGCGGCGCGATTGGGGCGTATATTGCCCGCACGATTGATATGACCGATTTGCCGCAATTGATGGCTGCGTTTCACTCGCTCGTTGGTTTGGCGGCGGTCTGCGTTGCCGCGGCGGCATTTGGAAACCCTGAAGCCTTTGGAATTGGCACGGCGCATGATATTCGCACCGCTAGCATGGTGGAGATGTCGCTCGGCTTGGCGATCGGCGCGGTGACATTTACGGGATCCATTATTGCTTGGGGTAAATTGGAGGGGCGTATTTCAGGCAAGCCTATTATCTTCGGCGGTCAACATGTGTTGAATGCGATGCTCGGTGTTTTGTTGTTTTTACTCATTGTAATTTTGTGCATCACCGAAAGCACGTTCATTTTCTGGATGGTGGCTTTGTTGTCTATGGCGCTTGGCGTTTTGATGATTATCCCCATTGGCGGCGCGGATATGCCCGTGATTGTTTCGATGCTTAATTCTTATTCTGGTTGGGCTGCTGCGGGCATTGGTTTTACGCTTCATAATAATTTGCTGATTATCACTGGCGCGCTTGTCGGGGCTTCGGGCGCGATATTGTCTTATATCATGTGCAAAGGTATGAACCGTTCATTTATCTCCGTTATTCTCGGCGGGTTTGGCGCGGAACAAAGCGATAATGCGGCAACCGATTACGGTGATCGCAATGCGAAAATTGGGTCTGCGGAGGATGCGGCGTATATCATGAAGAACGCTTCCAAGGTTATTATCGTGCCAGGTTACGGGATGGCGGTAGCGCAAGCGCAACATGCTTTGCGGGAGATGGCGGACATTCTTAAAAAAGAAGGCGTTGAAGTGAAATACGCTATTCACCCCGTGGCTGGGCGGATGCCAGGGCATATGAATGTGTTGCTCGCTGAGGCCAACGTGCCCTACGACGAAGTGTTTGAGATGGAAGATATCAACCGTGAATTCGCGCAAGCCGATGTGGCGTATGTGATTGGTGCGAATGATATCACCAACCCGTCAGCGAAAAATGATCCATCCTCTCCTATTTACGGTATGCCAGTGCTCGATGTTGAAAAAGCCAAAACCGTTTTATTTGTAAAGCGTTCTATGGGTTCAGGCTATGCGGGGATTGATAATCCGCTATTTTTTGAACAAAACACTATGATGCTCCTCGATGATGCCAAAAAAATGACTGAGGGTATTATCAAGGCTATGGAATAAAAAACCAATATGAGCCAGAACGATATCCCCATCACGCCTGCTCCACTCGAAGAGCGATTTACGCCGCCGCAAGGGTGGAGCAATCGAACATTTCATCGCGTGATTGGGCGTAATATTAATTTCGCGCATGCGCCGCTTCCCAACAGAAAAGATGCCGACGCGATCATTGTGTGTCTTCCTGGCCTTGGTGAGCCAAGCGCGAAATATCATGAGCTCGCGCGTAATTGTTTAGATGCCAATATGGAATTTTGGGTGATTGATTGGATGGGGCAAGGCGCTTCGGCGCGTCACCTTGATGATCCGCAAAAACGACACGGCAGTGATTTTCAAAATGATATAGATGATTTGGATTATTGGATTAATCATTATATCCAAACTGAAAATATTCACGATAAACCGCTTGTGATGATTGGACATTCGATGGGCGCAAATATTGGGCTGCAATATTTATCACAGCACCAAGATGTTTTTTCAAGCGCGGTCTTTACTGCGCCGATGGCGGGGATGGCGGATTTGCCGAAACTGCCGCGATGGCTATTGAAAGCAGCGCTTTATGCTATGAAAACATTTAACGGCGCGGGATATGTGCCCGATGGCGGAGAATGGAATCCCGCGACGCGCCCTATCGGTCAAGCCAGCCGCCATTCCAGCCACCCCATCCGCGCTGGCGTGCATTCGGCGCTATATGAAGCGCATCCTGAGCTTCAAATCGGCAGCATCACATCGGAATTTCTTTATCATGCTTATATTGCCTGCGAGCGATTGAGCGACCCCGCTTTGCTTTCTCGCATTACCACGCCGGTTTTAATTGCACTGGCGGGGAATGAGCAAATTGTCACAAATCCTGAAATCCGTAATTTGGCAAAACATATCCCCCATGCCAAACTCATTGAATTTGACGATGCCTTGCATGAGATATGGATGGAGCGCGAAGAAATCCGCGAGCCTTTTTTCCAAGATGCTTATGCTTTTATTCACGCACAATTGCAGATCTTTTAAAAGCTCTATAAAACTTGAAAATTGCGTGAAAAACGTGCACATTGGTTGCAATAGACATTTTGCTTCAGGAGGATACCATGGACAAATCAGATGCTGATCGTATACGTTTAAGTGACCGGATTTTATCTGCTCTTGATTTATCATTGGAACAGGAAGATTTAAAAATTGCCGAGCTCTTGACTCGCGCCCTCGAACAAGCGATGACGCGCAATACGGGCGGTGGTGAGTTTATTGAACGGCGTGACTATCCGATGGAGATTGAACGCGCGATGGATAGGCTGTATGTGTTACGCGATCAAAGTGATGCGGTTTAGATTTATAATTCTACGCGTTTATTAGATTATTCCACGCCTCTTCGCTTAAAACCTCGACTTCAAGCTCGTGGGCTTTTTTGAGCTTTGATCCTGCATCTTCACCCGCAACCACATAGTCTGTTTTCTTGGATACGGAGCTTGATACTTTTGCGCCCAGTTGCTCTGCTTTAGCTTTGGCCTCTTGGCGGGTCATGGTGATCAATGTTCCTGTAAATACAACGATCTTGCCATTGACGAGGCTATCGCTTTGACCGCGAATTTCATATGGTTCAATGTTTATGATTTGGCTTAAGGCTTGTGTGATTTCGAGATTATGGTCTTCCGCAAAAAATTCGATAATATCATCCGCGACCGCCGCGCCTATGTCTTCGATATTAATTAAATCGTTATAAGCTGCGCTTTCGCGATCTTGCGCGCTACTCATAGCGGCGATGAGTTGATCCAAATTTTGGTAAGATAGCGCCAAGCGTTTTGCTGTGGCTTCACCCACTTGGCGAATCCCTAAGGCATAAATAAAACGGTTGAAGGCGATATTTTTTTGCTTTTCAATCGATTCAAATAAATTGCTTTCCGACAATTCGCCCCATCCTTCACGTGCATGAATGGGCGTATCAAAGTCGTTATTGCGTGATTTGAGTGTGAAAATATCGACGGGGGTTTTTATCAATCCGTCTTCGTAAAATTGTTCAATGATTTTTGCGCCTAGCCCATCAATATCGAATGCCAAACGTGATACGAAATGTTTGAGCCGCTCTACGGCTTGCGCAGGGCAAAATAATCCGCCGGTGCAACGTGTAACTACGTCTTTACCTTCGCGGATGGCATGTGATCCGCAGGCGGGACAATGATCAGGAAATTCGTAATGTGGTGGGTTACCACTGCGTTTATCTTTCACAACTTCAACGACTTGCGGGATAACATCGCCAGCGCGTTGTACTACCACATGATCGCCTATTCGTACATCTTTGCGCGCAATCTCATCGGCGTTATGCAGCGTTGCGTTTGATACGACCACACCGCCAACCGTGATAGGCTCCAATCGTGCAACAGGCGTAAGCGCGCCTGTGCGTCCGACTTGGATATCAATCGCATTGACAATGGTCACACCGCGCTCGGCGGGAAATTTATGCGCGGTAGCCCAGCGCGGCGAACGTGAGACAAAGCCCAATCGTTCCTGATAATCGAGGCGATTGACTTTATAAACCACACCGTCGATATCGAAATTCAAACTGGGTCTGAGGTTCATAATTTTATGATAGTTTTCAAGCAATTGCTCAATATCAGAAAACACTTTGATTTGTTCTGGCACGCTGACGCCCCATTGTTTTATAGAATTTATAATATTGCTTTGTGTCGGTAGGTCGTCGGGGCTTGTGCGCGCGAGTACATCAAAATAGCTAACTTCACCCAGAGCATAGCCGAAAAATTTGAGGGCGCGAGCGGCGGTGATCGCGGGGTCTAATTGGCGGGCGCTTCCTGCGGCGGCGTTGCGCGGGTTTGCAAAAGCTTGTTTACCAGCTGCGGTTTGTGCATCATTTAATCTTTTGAAATCATCACGCCCCATATAAATTTCGCCGCGTATTTCGATTATATATGGCGCTTCATCGGGAAGGGTGTGAGGTATATCTTTGATGGTGCGAACATTGGCGGTGATGTTTTCGCCTTCGCTGCCGTCACCGCGTGTTGCGGCCATTACCAATTTTCGGTTTTCGTAGCGCAATGTGCAAGACAATCCATCAATTTTTGGCTCTGCTATTAATTCTAAAACGTCATGCTCGCTCAACCCTAAAAACCGTTTCACCCGATTAATGAAATCCAGAACGTCTTCGTCGTTGAACACGTTAGATAAAGATAACATAGGCTTAGCATGGCTGACTTTTTGGAAACCTTTAGACGGCGGTGCGCCTATGGTTTGGCTTGGGCTATCTTTGGTGATAAATTCAGGATATTGCGCCTCTATGTATAGCAATTCGATGCGGAGCGTATCATATGCTGCGTCGTCAATTTGTGGTTTATCTATATTGTAATATGCGTGGTCGGCGGCGCGGATTTCTTTGACCAAGTCGCTGTGGCGAATTTTGGCATCGAGTTTATCCAAATCCATTAAAGTATTCACGCGGCCTCCTGTGTAGTGGCGCTGGATTCGAGCAGCTTGTCCGCGGCGGCGCGGGCTTCGGGGGTTATTACTGCGCCGGCGAGCATACGCGCAATTTCTTCGCGCCGCGCTTGGGTGCTATCGAGCGCAATTACAGTGGTTTTCAAATCCTGATCGCCTGATTTACTGACGATGTAATGATGGCTGGCACGCGCAGCGACTTGAGGGGCGTGTGTCACCACTATAATTTGTTTATCTTGCGCAAGTTTTGCTAAGCGCTCGCCGACCGCATCTGCTGTGCCGCCGCCAATGCCTGCATCGACTTCATCGAAAATCAAACTTTGCGCGCTGCCCACTTCGGCCATCACAACTTTGAGCGCGAGCATAAAGCGCGACATTTCCCCGCCCGATGCAATTTTGTTCAAAGCCCCGGGTTCAGAGTTTGGATTTGTCGCGACCAAAAAACGTACACGATCCATGCCATGTGCACCCCAATCATTTTCTTCAAGGCGTTGAATGTCGGTTAAGAATCGCGCTTTTTCGAGCTTAAGCGGCGGCAACTCCGTCGCAACCAACGTATCAAGTTTGATGGCAGCCGATTGTCGTTGTTCGCTGATTTTTTCCGCCATTGCAACATAGGCCGCTTTGTTATTTTCAACATCTTTCATCGCCGTGGCCAAATGATCTTCGGCATGTTCGATATTGTTTAACTCTTGCGCTAGTTTCTCACGCACGGCGGCTAAATCATCAATGTCGCAATTATGTTTTCGAGCCTGCGCCCGTAAGTTAAACAAGCGATCATCGGTTTTTTGCAAATCGTTTTCTTGCGCGTCAATATTGCTGGATACGCGTTGGATTTCGCTTAATGCTTCTTGTATTTCGGCAGAGGCTCGCTCTAGCGCTTCTATAGCGCCCTGCCCGTCTTGGCCTAATTTATCGGCGAGACGCTCAAGCGTGGCCCATGATTTGCGCACGGGGTCGTCTTCGCCGTTCAGAGTTTCAAACGCGATGTTTAAGCCCTCCACCACTTGTTCGCGATGCATCAAGCGCTCACGCGTTTGTACAAGAATTTCACCCTCGCCCGATTTCGGCTCCAAAGCGTCAAGATCTTCGAGAGAAGCGCGGAGATAATGTTCATGCTCGCGCGAATTGAGCGCGGCATTTTTAAGCTTGTCTAACTTTTTTTGCGCAATATTGAACGTATCCCACGCTTGTCCTAATGCACCGTCAACATTGGCATATTCATCTAGCATTTCGCGGTGGCTGGCGGGGTTTAGCAATCCTTGCGTTTCAAACTGGCCGTGAATTTCGAGCAAAGTTTCACCGACCGAGCGCAGTAGTCCCGCGCTTACGGGTTGGTCGTTGATATACGCTTTGGATCGCCCGTCTTTAGATAGTATCCGCTTTAACAAAATATCTTCGCCAGAATCCACGGTGATGTCGGCATCTTGTAATAAGGTATAAACGATATGCGTTTGAGGGACTTCGAATGTGGCAGAAACGCTGGCCTGATCTGTATTTTTGCGTACCAATCCGCTTTCGGCGCGAGCGCCCAACGCAAGGCCCAGAGAATCCAGCAAGATAGATTTCCCTGCGCCCGTTTCCCCTGTAAGCGCACATAGGCCATTTTTGAACTCGATATGCAACCGATCAATAAGAACGACATTTTGAATGGTCAGTGCGCTCAACATGATTGGTGTATATGCCCCGTCTTTACTTATGTTGCGCCGGATTAATCTGGTTTAAACAGGCTTTCTACGGTGCGGTCAATGAAGCTTCTCTCGCTCAGAATTTGTTTGCGAGAATTTTCATCGAGCAAATCATAACTGCTTTTATACCATTTACTGCCGGGATAATTATAGCCCAGCACCGCGGCGACTTGTGTTGCTTCTTGGCTCAGCCCAAGCGTGAGATAGGATTCCACCAAACGGTGCAGCGCCTCAGCGGTGTGCGTTGTGGTTTGGTATTTTTCGATAACCGTGCGGAAGCGATTTATCGCTGCATTGATATGCCCACGATTAAGGTAATAACGCCCGATTTCCATTTCTTTACCCGCCAAATGATCATATGTCAGATCAAGTTTAAGCTTTGCATCACGCGCATATTTGCTGTCGGGGTAGCGTTGCACCAAAGTATTGAGCGCGTTCACCGCCTGTTCGGTCATGTATTGATCGCGCGCGACATCGGAAATGCGCTCATAATATGATAAAGCTTTGAGGTAATGCGCATAATCCACATCTTCATTACCTGGATGCAATTCAATGAAGCGATCAAGTGCGATGATGGCTTCGTCGTATCTACCGTCTTCGTAGGAAGCAAAAGCAGACATCAGTTGCGCCTGCGTTGCCCATTTGGAATATGGATGTTGACGTTCGACTTCTTCGAAATAGCGCGTGGCTTCGCCGTATCGCTCATTTTCAAGCGCGTCGGCGGCTTTGTTGTACAGCACATCGACAGATTCTTCGACTTGGCCATCTTGCGCATCTTTTGTCGAGGAGCATGACGGCAATATGCCGAGGGCTACGATGAGGGCTAAAGCGGGGATAAAACGCATATTTTCACTCTTTTTCAAATATGATAAGGACTTTGAAAATAGCGCAATTACCCCTGAATGAAAAGGGTTTTAAACGTTTGTAGGCAAGGTTTTAAGGGGATAGTTCTTAAGCATTTAAAACGCTGGTGCTGTTATCGCTTTGTTTGACAGCCTTGTGGCTTCCCGCTTCCATCGTGACAAATTCATAAGCGTCTTGATCAGCAAATAGCTCGTGCAGAATAAGGTTGTTCATCTCGTGACCGCCTTTGAAGCCATCATATGCACCAAGAATTGGCGCGCCAGCAAGATATAGATCGCCAATGGCATCCAGCAATTTATGGCGGATAAATTCGTCTTGGAAACGCAGACCATCAGGGTTCATGACGCTATCGTGATCCAATACCACGGCGTTATCCAGTGAGCCGCCAAGCGCAAGGCCTTGGGAGCGCATCCATTCTACTTCGTGTAAAAAACCAAATGTACGCGCGGTGGCGATGTCATGTTTAAAATTGCCATTTAACAGGCGCGTTTCAAAATGTTGATGTCCGATATCAGGATGATTAAATTCAATATCGCCGCCAAAAACCGCCGCGTCGCTAGGTGATAGCGTTACGCGTTTGCCATCTTTTTCGACGCTGACTTGCTTTAAAACTTTGAGGTAAGTGCGCGGGGCGATTTGTTGTTCGATACCGGCGCTTTCGATCATTTCCACAAACGGCATTGCACTTCCATCCATAACGGGCACTTCTTTGCCATCTAATTCTATGCACGCATTGTCAATGTTACAGCCACGCAACGCAGACATTAAATGTTCAATCGTGCCGACAGTTACTCCATCATCATTGCCAATCACGGTGCAAAGTTGTGTATCAACCACATAATCCCAGCGTGCGGGTATAACATTGTCTTTGCCGACAATATCAGTACGCACAAAAACAATACCATTGCCCATGCGCGCAGGGCGAATCGTTAGCGTGATATCTTTGCCTGAATGGAGGCCGACGCCTTGACGTGTCACGATTGATTTTAATGTATTTTGCATGGTTTTCCTGTATTTTCCTTATTTTAATATAGGCAAAATAGAGGTAAAGCTCAAATCACGCTTTGTTTCGGGTTGTTACAAAGTGATTTTTACATGAAAAAAGCCCGCTTGGATATGCGGGCTTTTGAAAATAAATTTTGGCAATTAATTCGCTTGGCGTCTAAGGAATGCGGGGATATCGAGGTTATCATCGCTGCCGCTGGCGGCTTTTGAAGGATTGTCGATATTCAAGCGTCCTTGTGATGGGGCGTCTGCTTTCCGCGCTGTTTCTTCAGGTGTTAAACGAGGAGCAAAACCGCCAGATTCCGCGGTGGGAGCCATGCGTTGACGTTGCGCACTTTCCGCATTTCTAGCGCCAATACCTTCAAGATGCTCTTGCACTGTGCCAGAAATGCGTTCGAACAAAGATGGTGAACGGCGGCGTTGATCCGGTGTTGGCAATTTTGGCGGGTTAAGCTTCAATCCCGGCGCTGCATACGTGCTTTCAACAGCCTGATTCATATTTTCATCGCCCGATTGTGGCACATGTGCGCCGTGGAAGCTGGAGATATGTGAAGGCGTTTCGGCTTCTACAGGCTTAGGTGGAATGAAAGAATCGTTGTAGACAGTACCACGCAGGGCGGTATTGCTTGGGATTTCTCCAGATTCTATGTCGTGATCCGTTTGAGCAAACTCGCGTTGCTCGAATATATCAAGCGGCTCGCCTGTGCGAACAGATTCTGCATCTTCTTGAGTTGCAACAATTTTAGCGGCAGGGCTTAGTTGCGAAGGGGATTTCATCGCTTGCGCTGACATAAAAGCGGGTGGCCGTGATGCCAAAGGTGCGGAAGGTGCAATCGGGGCGTTTAGGCCGCCTTTGGGCCCACCAGACGGCCCGATTGGGCTTGATGGGGTGTTTGGTGTCGCACGTTCTAAACGCGTGCGCTCATTTACACCGCCAGAAGTAACGCTCGCGCCACCACCATAAGTTTTTGATACTGATTCTTTATCAATGCCTGTTGCAACGATAGACACACGCATTTTACCTTGCAGGCTTTCGTCAAATGTCGCGCCAAATATAATATTAGCGTCGGCATCGACTTCATCGCGAATGCGGTTACAAGCTTCATCGGCTTCGAACAATGTCATATCATTGCCGCCTGTGACGTTAATGATTACGCCATGCGCGCCTTTCATTGAAACATCATCAAGAAGCGGATTATTGATTGCGGCTTCGGCGGCTTCGATGGCGCGTTTTTCGCCCTCGGCTTCGCCTGTACCCATCATCGCTTTGCCCATTTCAAGCATAGCGGTGCGAATATCGGCGAAATCCAAATTCACCAAGCCTGGGCGTACAATCAAATCAGTTACGCCGCGAACACCCGCTTGCAATACGCTATCAGCCATTTGGAAGGCATCGGCGAAGGTTGTTTTTTCATTGGCAACACGGAAGAGATTTTGATTTGGGATCACGATCAACGTGTCTACATAGCTTTGGATTTCTGCTATTCCCGCCTCAGCCGCCTTCATGCGATGAGAGCCTTCAAAATGGAAGGGCTTCGTGACTACGCCGACGGTTAAAATACCGCGCTCGCGGCAAGCCTTTGCAATTACAGGCGCTGCGCCAGTTCCTGTTCCACCGCCCATACCCGCGGTGATGAAGGCCATATTTGCGCCTTCAAAATATTCCATAACTTCTTCGAGCGATTCTTCTGCGGCGGCTTTACCGATTTCGGGTTTTGATCCCGCACCAAGACCACCAGTGAGGCTTGCGCCCAATTGAACCTTATGATCGGAGGTCGAGCTGTTTAATGCCTGCGCATCGGTGTTGCATACCAGATATTCACAACCTTCCATATTCGAGATTTTCATGTTTTCCACCGCGTTTCCGCCGGCGCCGCCAACTCCAACCACAATAATTCTCGGGGAGTTTTTTTGAACTTCTTTGGGTTGCATTGCGATGTTTATAGCCATGTTTTTTGATCCTTGTGGTCGATTTGAGGTCGATTGATTCTGATGCGAAGCCCTATAGAAAAGCCCTCGCGGTAGGTTTGGTATGAGTCTATGCAGGAATACACGCACAGAAAAGCGGAAAATTGAGTAAAACCATGTGACTAGCAACAACTTGCCATGTTTTCAGCTTAGCATAAGCTCAGGCAACAATACAAAAAGATGCGCTAAATGATTCATATCACTCATTTTTCGGGCGCAGATGGTTTGGAATAGTTACACACAATTCTGCACACGCGTTACACACAGATAGCTGTGGATAAATGTGAGCATCATTTTTAAATTTATATTTTATTAATGAAGATGACCTACCAATTTTCACGTAACCAAAAGCGGATGCGTTCCCAAAGGCTTCTGGGCTCGACTTGAGCCATGATCTGGGCAGGCATTTCATCGTCGTGTTCGGCGATATAGCTGAGTAATCCTGCCACGCTTGCGAAGGCCGCACCACTGACGGCGTCGGGCAGGCCAGTGAGGTGGATGGGTTTTCCGAGGCGCACCTGTTTATCCAGCACATGTTCCGCCAGCTCACGCATATTGGCCATTTGGCTGGCGCCGCCCGTGAGGACTACGCGTCGTCCGATCGCATTACCAAGACCGCTATCTGTTAGTTTGCTGCGCACCATTTCGAAAATTTCTTCGATACGAGGCTGTATGATTCCGATCAGAACGGCGCGCGGCACGTGATTGGGTTCGTGATATTCCGATTCCCCCAAACGTGGCACATCGATCAGCTCGCTCTCGTCGAGATTGGAGGCCATGGCGCTGCCATATAATGCTTTGAGGCGTTCGGCGTCGTGGATGGACGTGGTCAAACCCTTGGCGATATCGCTGGTGATATGGCTTCCGCCCACGGGGATCGCATCACTATAGATCATGCGGCCCGCATGAAAGACTGCGAATGATGTCACGCCGCCGCCCATATCAATGAGCGTGCAACCTAAATCTTTTTCATCCTCCACCAACGCCGATAGTCCCGCGGCGTAGGACGATACACATAGCGCAGTGATATCAAGATGAGAGCGCTCAATTGCGTTGGCCATATTTTGTAGCGGGCCTATATCGCCCGTGATCATATGGATATCAACGCTCATATGTTGGCCGAACATCCCACGGGGGTCAAAAATACCGTCATTGCCATCGACGCGGTAATCCATGGGGATGGTATGAATGAGCTCATATTCATCGCTAATGACTTGTTCTTGTGCTTTGGCGAGAGAGCGGCGCACATCGTTATCGGTGATTTCGTGCCCGGAGACTTGGACATCGGCGGTGTAGGCGTGGCTGGTGGCGTGCGTGCCCGCAAAAGTCACGACCACTTCGCGCAAAGGGTAGCCTTTCATGACATTGGCCGCCATGTTTTCAGCGGCGTGTACGGCTTGCCGCACAACGGTTTCGGCGGCATCGAGATCTACAATCGTGCCGTTTTTGACGCCTTTGGATGCGTGATGCCCTACGCCCAGAACCTCAAATGTGCCTGCATCATCGACGATACGTCCGATAAAACACACAGTTTTGGTAGAGCCGATATCAAGCGCGGCTATTAATGCGCCTTTGGGTTTGGGTTTTTGTTTCATAGCTAGATATTATTTCCTGTGGCGGTATTGGCATGTTGCTCGAGCGTTGCTTCTTGCTTTAATCCGTTTTTATATTCTTCGATTGCGCCTGGCTTTGTTTTCACAGAAATTCTATCCATTTCGCGCATATCGATGCTGATTATATCACGATCAAGGAGGCCGTCTTTGACGTGGGCTTGGGATAAACGGCGCAGGGCTAGCCCCATGTCGCGTTCAGGTAATTGAATTTCAATTTTGTTTTTCAGGCGAATATCCCAGCGGCGTGCACCAATGCGGCGCGCGGTTTCTGTGCGTTCATATATGCTAGGCTCTGCGATTAGATTGCCGATTAATTCGGGGGATTTTTCGGCGGCGCCACTGCCAGAAACCATGACTAAATCCGCGAAGCGCTGCATGTTGTTGGTGACGATAATCTCGCCTTTTGAATCGAGGAGCTTGAGATTTTTATCCGATTGCAACAGCGCGAGGGGTTTGCGTTCTGTGATATTGATATAAATCGTGTCAGGCCAGCGACGCTCAACGAGTGCATCATCAACCCAGCTCACTTGCTTGATCAGGTCTTGTGCGTTTTGAGGATTAAAAATAAAAAGCGGGTCGCCTTTTTTGACATTCACAATGGCTAAAATTACGCTGGCGTCGCTATATTTTCGCCCCTCGACCAAAACATTATTTACCCGAAATCCTGCGTCAGCGCTTATGGTTTCGAAACGCTGTTGTGACCAATGGCCAGCGCGTTCAAAGCCACCACTTAAATACAGCCATGCGCCGATCCATAACGCAAATGTGCAGACGCCGAGTGTGATACCAAAACGGCGAAACCACGGGAGCGCCATGGCTAAGATGCCTTTGCGGCGCTTGTTCATCATCGCATTTTTGATGGTGCCTTTGCGCGCGCCGCGCTTGGGTTTTGCTTTTTTGGCCATGCGTTATGATGTCCTTTTAAGCAAGCGCGCGTCTTTGGGCACGGGATCTTTGGGCAGGATGCGTTTAGCGTTCTCGCGCAACGCTTCTTCGATTAGAGCGGTGAGGAGTTCGGTGAATAATATTGGCTCTGGGGCGGCTTCCCATAGAAAATAGCCGATAGAGCCAGGCCACGGATTAACTTCGTTTAGCCAGAGCTCGCCTGTTTTTTCGTTGCCTATAAAATCGATGCGCGGCGCGCCTGCCCCCTCAAGGGCTGCGAACATGTCGAGCGCCCATTGCTGAATGTTATCTTGCGTTTTTGCGAGGAGTTTTGGATTGAGCTCACGGGTTAAAGACAGCATACCTTGGCTGATTGCGCCCATTTGTTTTGTGCCACCGCCGAGTTTATCACCCGTTTTGCTGTCGCTGCCCGATAGATATTTTTGTTTGAAATCGAGCAATTCATCGGTGGATTTTGGGCGTTCAATGGCTGAGGTTTTCACGCTGCCGAAGGCTTTAGAGACAGAGACATTATATTCTATGAGGTTTTCCACGAATGGTTCGATGATAGCGCAGTCATCATATTCGAAAATTACAGGTAGCGCGGCGCGAAGTTCAGCGATGTTTTTGGCCTTGGCAACGCCGATTGAGCTGCCGAGGTGGTTAGGTTTGACGATGCAGGGGAATTTTACTTTGCCCATCATTGCACTTAAATCGTTTTCTTCAATCATGTATCCGCCGTCTTTGGGGCGGTATATGAGGGCGTAATCGAGCATCGGAATGCCTACGCCTTTTAAGATTTTTTTGGTTGCGCCCTTGTCCATCAGTACGCTTGCAGCCATTGTGCGCATGCCCGCATATGGGATGTCCGCAAATTCGAACAAGCCTTGGATGTTGCCGTCTTCGCCGTATAAACCGTGAAAAGCGGGAATCGCGACGTCAAATTCAAATGTTTTTGCCGCGCCAAATAGAGGTGTTTTGAGCGCAACCAATTGCGCACGTTTGGCGGGTTTTAGATTAAGCGTGACAGGGGTTGCCAATTTTGCATTATGCGCATTGAGCATATAATTATCACGATTGCGCAGCACATCGCCGACCAGCCATTGGCCATCGGGCGTGATATATACGGGGAAGGCATCATAAGCGCTGGTGTCGATGGCGTTGAGAATTTGTAGCCCCGTGACCACGCTAACGTCATGTTCGGGGGAGCGCCCGCCAAAGAAAATTGCTATTGTTTTTTTTGATGCTGACATGAAATTGCAAACCGTGAACGGATTAAAAGAAGTCTTGAATTTTCATTTTAACCGTGAATCGCGCCGATGTCACATATATATTTTGAATATTTGTTTATGGCGGGTGATCGCCATTGATATATTTTTGCGCTTCGGCGAGCGCGTCAGGAGATAAATTTATTTCCGCGGGAGGACAGTCGCGAGCATCGCGATATTTTGACTGCTCTTGACGGTGCTTAGAATATTGCTTTGAGGCATTCTCAAATGCATCTACAAAATCAGTATTGGCAACAGCATGTCTAAAACCCTCATCACAAAAATATAGTGCGGCGGCTTTATATTCCGTTATTGCAGCGTTTGCAAATTCTTCGCGAATACTATCGGCCATAAGACGTAGGCCAAAATCTAAACATTTTTGTTCTTCAGTTTTAGGCATGATCTAATTTTGTCCTAATGCTCTTGTAATGATTTCATCTACTTCCTTGCGGCTCTCACGCGTTAAATCAATTACAATTGCATCTTTGGGTTCTTCAGTCAGAACATCATATTCATCAGCTGAGCCAGTAATATTATTAGCACTCTTATTAGCTAAATCATTTGCCGCTGCTTTAAAATATTTATCGTATATTGTGCGGCTTAACGTATATTTAAGGCCTTCGTCAGCGTTGTAAAGCCTCACACGCAACTCATCGGTACGGTTGTCGGAATTAAACTGATCTTTTAATTGCTCTAACTCCTTAGCTGTTGGCATTATATAAATCCTCATTTTTATTTGTATTGAAGCAAAATGTAGCCCTTTAAATGCGCTATGTCAATGAATTTATGAATTTCATGTGTTCATAAAATCTGCTAACACTGATCATATGAGCGATGAAATTTTCAGCATTCGCATGGGCGAAGGGGCGAGGCCGTTTTTTTGGGGGCATGGATGGGGGCAAAACCATCAGGCGTTTGTGCCTTTAGCGCAGAGCTTGCCCAAAATCGGTGCCCATACTTTGATTGATTTCCAAGGGTTTGGACAAAGCGCGCCGCCGCCAGAGGATTGGGGCACGGCGGAATACGCAGATTACATGGCGAGCTTTATTCGAGCGCGCAGCAATGCACCCGTGTTTTGGGTTGGGCATTCGTTTGGTTGCCGTGTTGGTATTCAATTGGCGGCACGGCATCCCGATTTGGTTGCGGGGATGTGTTTGATTGCGGCGGCGGGGTTGCCGCGTAAGCGTTCACTAGGCAATAGAATTTATCATGGCGCACGCATAAAATTGTTTAAATTTTTGAAAAAGCTAATCCCGCTTGGCTTGTCATCCGATTGGCTTTATACAAAATTTGGAAGTGCTGATTACAAGAGTGCTGGCGTTTTACGTACTATTTTTGTGCGGGTGGTGAATGAGGATTTAAGCGATCAAGCCCGCGCGGTGCAGTGTCCCGTGTTATTGATTTATGGTGAGAATGACGATCAAACACCGCCAGAAATTGGGCAACGATTAAAAGGGATGATAAAAAATTCAGAACTGTTTATTATGGACGGGTATGATCATTATTCCATTCTTGGTGCGGCGCAGCATCAAGTCGCGCACCGCATTCAAAAATTTGTAAAAGAGCTTCCTGATCCATGATTGAAATCGCCAGCACTGTTTTGTTATTTATTGCGTTTTGTGCGTTTGCGTTTAAACGCTCGCTGACTTATATGCATATCTATCAGCAGGAAGAATATGATACTTTACGGTTTTTACCGTGGATTTTGCGGAACATGGTGTTTGATAAACGCTTGAGCGCGGTTGTTTTGCTCATGGCTTTGTTCGCGCCTTACATGTCAGTGTTTTTATTAAATTTCATTTTATTTACCGCCATGGCGCTTGTTGCGTATGTAGAGAAAGATCCGCGTAAGGCGGGGAAAAAGAATCTGGTGATGACGGCGCGGGTGATGCGGATTTTGACACCTGCGCTCTTGTTGAATATAGCGTTTGCGTTGTGGGTTTTTGTTCCTGCGCTCAATATGCCGTGGTTATGGGTTGCCAATATTCATTTTATTCCCGTTTCATTGATGCTCATGAATGCTGCGCTTGCGCCGATTGAGGCGGCTAATCAGCAAAAATACTGGAACGAGGCACATGAAAAAGTGCTTGAGCTTAAGCCTGTGGTTATCGGGATTACGGGGTCTTTTGGTAAAACTTCGGTTAAGCATATTTTAGGGCACATCCTTAAAAAACAAGCGCCAACGCTGGTGACGCCAGGCAGTGTGAATACACCGATGGGGATTTCACGCATTGTGCGCGAGCAATTAGAGCCTAATCACAAATTTTTTGTGGTTGAAATGGGCGCTTATGGGCGGGGGTCTATTGAGCGGCTATGTCGTTTAACGCCGCCAGATTACGGCATTATTACCGCGGTTGGTCATGCGCATTATGAGCGGTTTAAGAGTTTAGACGCGGTGGCGGAAACGAAGTATGAGCTCGCGGAAGCGGTTTTGAATAAAGGCGGCGACATGGTTGTGCATGAGAAAACGCTACGTTTTGCTAAAGCGCGGGCGATCAAGGAATCTCAAGAGGCGCATTTTATTGTGTGCGGTGAAAGCATGCCAAGTGTGTACGCGAAGGGGGTGGATAAATCATATCTAAAAAAGGGCGATCTGGAGATTTTTGACATCTTGCAAACCAATAAAGGCATTGAGGTGCGCTTTAGTTGGAAAAAAGTGTCTTATAATGTTGAGGCGCCGTTATTTGGGGTGCATCATGGTCATAACATTGCGCAAGCTTTTGCCTGCGCGATTTTGCTGGGATTTAGCTCGGCGGATATTCAAACGGCATTATTGAGTGTACCGCAGATTGAGCATCGCCTTGAAGTGCGCAAGCAATCGGGTGGCGTGACCATTATTGATGATGCCTATAATTCTAACCCGCTGGGTTTTAAGGCGGCGCTGGAATTGCTCGCGCAATTGGGGAAGAATGGGCGGAAGATTTTGATTACGCCGGGAATGGTTGAGCTTGGCGGTATTCATGATAGTGCGCATGCGACTATTGGGGAAATGGCGGGTTCTTTGTGCAATATTGTGATTGTGGTGCAAGGTGATCGTATTCCCACATTTATTGATGGCTTTAAGCGAAGCGCGGGAGATAAGGAATGCCTTCGCGTTAAGACTTTTGCCGAAGCACAAAAATGGGTGGTGGCGAACAGGCAAGAGGGTGATTTCATATTACTGGCCAACGATTTACCCGATTTATATGAGCGTATGCCGAAAATTTAATATTTACCGTATTTTTTATTTGACAGAATGCGGTGCAGTCTGATATAAACTCTTATCATTGATAAGGGTTTGGTATGAAAATATGTAATCATTTTGTCGCTGCATGCTTAAGCGTTGCACTTTCGTCTACGGCGGTGGCGACTTCGACGATGGCGAGTGACAAAATTCCTGAATCCTCTCCACAAAATAGCACTCAGACGCAAGAGAAATACACGCACGAAGAACTCATGCAGAGTTTTCGTGCAGGAGTAAGATGGCGTATGGAACAAAAACCAAAAGCGGAGCAAAAAAATGTTATTTTTATAGCTCTTGATGCATATGACCCAACCTTGCTCTCAATTGATCCTGGTAATCCGATTTTCAGAAACTTTACACATGATTTTTTTGAAAGCCAAAAAAGCGGATTTACGGATGAATGGGACTACGATGCATATGTGAATTATCACAAAAGTTTGGCAGAAGCCAAATTTGGTGGGGCGTTTCCAGAACATTCATTTGGTGTCGATGATTGTATTATTGCAGAACCTCGAAGTGAGGCTGATGAATTCGATGAGGTCGTTTTGGCCGCCGACATCACCAATAAGATATTTTATATACTGCCAGAAAATCTGGATGACGCCGACATGCAATTTGGTATTGGCGCACATGAAGTTGATCATTGTTTTCAACCTAATTCTGTTCAAAGCGACTTAAGAACCAAAACTAAAATATTTTTAAATAACGAAAGACTATCTGATGGTGTTATGCACAAAGCATGGGAATTTATTGGTGCGTTAGACCAATCGCATTTCTGGAAAAAATTGCGTTCATATCAAAGTGCACGAGACATCGGACACTCCACAAGCTTATTTTTAAAAGAGCATTTTAATGGGGAAGTGGAATTGGAACATATTAATGCATTATATCAATTTTATAGAATTTTGCGTAAAAGATTAGCCAGTGACAGCGGAATTGACAGCCGTTTGACCCATCGGCTTATAGCGGAACGCCCAGCACTATCCCGTGACATTACGCATTGTATGTTAAAAAATGGTGCGTTTGAAGACTATAACGATATAATGATTGCATTCATAACTGATTACATAGATGCTTTTCCTCAAGTTCTAAGACCAGACACAACAATAAACATGGCTAAACTAGAAGCTGTGCCAGCAGGATCTTGTACGGAAAAAGTTTTAGCGTTAGAAAGTAGCTAAATTAAATTTCACCAATTCTTTTGATTTCCCAGTTAAGTCTTAGGCCAAGATCGTGGAGGGCGCGGCGCTGGATTTCATCGCCTAAGCTTTCTAGATCATAAGCGGTGGCGTTACCGGTGTTGAGCATGAAGTTACAGTGTTTTTCGCTCATTTGCGCGCCACCGATCATTAGGCCGCGTCCGCCGACTTTCTCCACCACTTGCCATGCCCGCATATCTTCGGCTAGCCCTGCGCGACGCAGCTCGGCGGCGGAAGGGTTGGCGAAGGTTGAGCCGCCTGTTTTTTCCTTGATGGGCTGGGTGTCGTTGCGCTTTTTCTTTATCTCGGTGATGCGCGCTTTAACGGTTTGGTAATCCTCCGCAACGCCTTTGAGGATAAGGGATGTGAAAATCAGATCTTCGGGCATTTCGGTGTGGCGGTAGGTCATTTTTAAATCATCGGACGTGAGGCGGCGCGACAGTCCCGCTCTTGTAATCGCATTTGCGCCGACCAAAATATCTTTCATTTCCGCGCCATATGCCCCTGCATTCATTGCGCAAGCACCGCCGAGTGTGCCAGGAATACCAGAGAGGAATTCGAGGCCGCCAATACCCGCTTTGACCGCGCTGGCGGCGATGTTGCCGTTTAAAGCACCGCAACCGGCGTGGATATATTGATCGTCCAGCACTGTGACTTCGGCGAATGGTTTGCCGAGTTGGATTGTCGCCCCGCGCAGGCCGCCATCGCGGATAATGGTATTGGCAAGCCCGCCGATTATGTGGATTGGTTGTTTAAGTGGCCAATCATTGAGAAAAGCCGCGAGATCGTTTTCGTCTGCGGGTTTGAACAAGAGATCAGCGCTCCCGCCGCATCGAAACCAGCTCTGCGCACCGATGGGGGCGTTGTGTATAATTTCGCCGCGAATGCTCATGATACTCCTTAAGCCACGTTGCTTTTGGCGGGGGTCATTTTTGATTTTAGCTGTTCGGGGAGATCATACGCCCATGCGGTAATGTCGCCCGCGCCCATGCAGGTGATGTAGTCGCCACTTTGGGCGATTTGGGCGAGTTCGCCAGCGAGCGCTTCGCGGCTTTCTAGTACACGCACATCACGGTGGCCATGGGCTTTTATGCCTTCGACTAAGCCTTGTTTATGCATGCCTTCGATGGGTTGTTCACCCGCTTCGTAGACATCGGTGATAAATACCGTGTCGGCATCATTAAAGCATTTGCAGAAATCTTCAAATAAATCATGGAGGCGCGAATAACGATGCGGTTGCATCACACAAATCACGCGCCCATTATTATCGGCAACGGCGGTGCGTGCGGTTTTGAGAATGGTTTCTATTTCGATGGGGTGGTGGGCGTAATCATCGATAATGGTAATGCCGTTGACCTCGCCCGTTTTGGTGAAGCGGCGCTTTACGCCAGAAAAGCTGGCTAGCCCTTCTTTCATTGTTGCGGCGGGCACGCCCATTTGATATGCGATTGCCAGCGCGACTGCCGAGTTTTGCACATTATGACGACCGAGCATAGGCAGATGCACATCGCGCATTTCTAAGCCTTCATCGCCCCTGATGCTGGCGGCGAAGGTGATATCGAAGCTTGATCCTTGGGCATTGCTTTGGACATTGGTGATGCGTACATCGGCTTGGGGGTTAAAGCCATAGGTGATGATTTTGCGGTCTTTTACCGTGGGCACGAGTGCCTGAACTTCGGGATGATCGGTGCATAGCACGGCGTAGCCGTAAAATGGGAGGTTATGAATGAAAGTGCGGTAGGCGCTTTTGACGGCTTCGAATGTGCCGTAATGCTCCATATGTTCGGGATCCATATTGGTGACGACGGCGACACTTGCGGGTAGGCGCGTGAATGTGCCGTCGCTCTCATCGGCTTCGACAACCATGACGTCGCTTTTACCAAGTCGCACATTTGTGCCGTATGCGTTGACGATGCCGCCATTTATGACGGTGGGATCGAAATTCGCGGCTTCCAGCATTTGCCCGACCATAGAGGTGGTAGTGGTTTTGCCGTGTGTGCCGCCGATAGCGACCGCCCATTTCATGCGCATAAGTTCTGCGAGCATTTCAGCGCGGCGCACGATGGGAAGTCCCGCTTCACGCGCGGCTTGGAGTTCGACATTGTTTTGCTTAATAGCGGAGGATACGACTACGGCGACGGGGAATTCTCCGTTTTTATTTTTGAGATTTTCAGCGGCGTGGCCTTTTTTGATCTGCATGCCTTTGGCGCGGAGGCGCACCACATTGGCGTTTTCTGATGCGTCGGAGCCTTGGACTGTATAACCAAGCGTGCCGAGGATCTCCGCGATGCCGCTCATCCCAATTCCGCCTATTCCGATAAAATGCAGTGCGCCGATATTTTTAGGCATTCCGTGTTGCATGGTGTCTATCCTTTTATATTTTAATTAACCACAGATGAACACGGATGAACACAGATAAGCGGGGAGGAAAAAGCAATTTTTTTATTTGTGTCAATCTGTGTTTATCCGTGGTTTTTATTCCTCGCCCCAACCGCTAATGAGGGCGGTTACGAGGTTTCCGAGCTTTCGGGCTGCGTCGGGTTTGCCGCATTCTCTAGCTTTTTCGGCGGCGCGGAAGAGGATTTCGGGGTTTTGGAGGAATGTTTCAATCCGCGCCATCACGGTATCAGGCGTGAAGCCGTTTTCCGTCATTACCCATGCGCCGCCAGCATCGGCGATGACATCGGCATTCATTTTTTGTTGGTTGTCTTTGTGATATCCAGCGGGCACATATATTGCTGGACGGCCAGATACGCTCATTTCCGCAATCGTGCTCGCGCCTGAGCGTCCAATAAAGAGGTGGCACATTTCGATTTCTTTAGGCATGTCATAGATGAAGGTGGAAAGCTCGGCTTCGATGCCTGCTACTAGGTAAATTTCTTGCGCTTTGGCGATATCTTCTTCGCGGCACTGCTGTACGATATGAAGACGTTTGCGATGATCGGGTTGTAATTTTGCAAGGGCTTCGGGGATGACTTCGCTTAATACTCTTGCACCTAAAGACCCACCCGTAATTAAAATACGCAACGACCCGTTTTCATTTAATGACGGGTAGGGTTTTGTGTAAAGTGCGGTGATATCTTCACGTACGGGATTGCCCGTATAGATCATGCGAATACGTTCATTGTCATCAATGCCTTGGAGGGTTGGCGTGGATGAGGCAATGCGTTCAGCTTTGGCGGCAAGCATGTCATTGGCTTTGCCGATGATCGCATTTTGCTCGTGGATGATGGTGAGGATTTTTGCTTTTTGCGCGGCGTACATTGGGGGGAATGAGGGATAGCCGCCAAAACCCACAACGATGGCGGGACGTTTACGTCGAATAAGTTTTTGCGCCTGTAGGATGCCGAGGCCTAAATTCATAGCGCCTAAAGCTTTGCCTTTTAGACCAGCACCGAGCGTTCCTGCGTGGCATTCATGAATCGGGATATCGCCAAACGTATCTTTGAATTTCATGCCGCGTTTATCGGTAATTAATTCAACGGCAAAGCCACGAGAAATTAAATCACGCGCCAAAGCTTGGGCAGGCATCACATGACCACCCGTACCGCCAGCGCAAAGCATGACGAGTTTTTTATCAGCGTTCTCGCTTTTAATCTCAACATCCATACGCTTTAAGCTTTCCTCATGTTCGTGCTCAATGATAAGCCACCTTTTGAAATTCCTGTGCGGCTCTTGCGCCTAGTCAGAGCCAATATCATGCCGAAGGACACGCCCATAGACAAGAGCGATGTTCCGCCGTAGCTCATAAACGGCAGTGTCATACCTTTTGTGGGTAAGAGATGAAGGCTTGAGCCTATATGCACTAAGGCTTGAAGACCAAACATCGTTAATAAGCCACCCACGGCTAGCACAACAAAAATATCATTACATTCCATGAGACGATTATAGCCGCGGAGCAATATAAAAGTATAAATAAGCAATACACCAAATACAAAGATCAGCCCCATTTCCTCTGCACCTACGGAGAAAATAAAATCAGCGTGGGCATCGGGCAGTCCTGTTTTGACGGTGCCCTGCCCTGGACCTGTTCCGAAAACGCCGCCATTTTGAAAGGCTTGGAGGGATTTATCAACCTGATAGGTGTCGCCCGTTTCGGGGTGAACGTAGCGATCTATTCGGCTTTGGACATGGTCAAAACCCGCATATGCGCCGACTATACCGATTGCGCCAAGCGCGAGCAGGATTGCCAATAGCCGGAAAGGGAATCCAGCGAGAAAAATTTGTACACCCCATATGGCTGTTATAATAAGTGTCATGCCCAAATCTGGTTGCAAAAGAAGAAGCGTGATTGTGATGAAATATAAAAGAGCGGTGATGACATTGCCTTTGAAGCCCGATTTTTCTTTTTGCATCGCCATAAACCATGCCGCCAGAATTGCAAATGCGGGCTTCATAAATTCGCTGGGCTGGAGGGAAAAACCGAGGATTCTGATCCAGCGTTGCGCGCCTTTGATCTCCGCGCCCGTTAAAAGAACGAGAATTAGCGCGATCACGCTACCGATGAACATAAGGCTGGCGAGACGGCGAATGGTTCGCTGATCGAGGAAAGACACGCCAAACATAATCGCGAGGGCGGGCATCAAAATCATGATGTGGCGATTGAGGAAATGATAGTTATCAATGCCTATGCGTTCAGCGACAGAAGGGCTTGCCGTTGCGACCAAGACGATGCCGAGTATCGCGAGCGTAAGAACAGCGCCGAGCATGGCGCGGTCAACTGTCCACCACCATTGAGCGAAAATGGAATTGTCTGTGCGCGCAAATAAGCTCATGCGGCGCTGGCTTTCTCGTTTTCTGCTTCAGGATTATCGCTGAGCAATTCAACTTGATGCGTAAAAACTTCACCGCGATGTTCAAAGTTTTTAAATTGGTCGAACGATGCGCAGGCCGGAGATAGGAGCACAGTGCCCGCGCCATTGGGTTTGCCCCGTTCGCCTTGTGCCATAAGATGAGCGGCTTTGATTGCGCTTTCGATATTTTCATAGCGGGTGCATTCGATGGAATATTGCATCAATTCTGCGGAAAAGTCTTCTGCAGTTTGGCCAATAAGAAACGCATGGCGAATATTGCCGCAAAGATGCTGCATGGCCGCAAGGCTTTCATTTTTAGATTGCCCGCCTGCTATCCAATAGATATTATTAAAAGCGGCTAAGGCTTTGCTTGCGGCTTCAACATTTGTGGCTTTGCTGTCGTTAATATAAGGAATGCCATTGATGATACGGGTTTGAAATTGGCGATGAGGCAATCCTGCAAATGATTGCATCGCGCTTAAGATAATTTGCGCATTGAGGCCGATATCCTTTGACGCGCAAACAGCATAAGCGGCGGCGGCATTTTGATAATTATGGACGCCTTTTAATGCAGGAAAACTACTGATGTTACCCACTTCGGTATGTTCGCCATCACGGGAGTCGAATAAAATGCCGTCATGCACATATACGCCTTGCTCGGCTTTTTCATTAAAGGATATTGGGCGTAAGCGGCGTTTGTTATACTCATCGCTTTTTAAACGGTCATAAATGACGTGACATGGCTCGTCATCAAGATTAATAACGGCAAGGCCATTTCCTTCGAATATATGTTCTTTTGCGATGACGTAGTTTTCGAAACTGCCATGACGATCAAGGTGATCGGGGGTGATGTTGAGAAGGACGGATATATCGGGACGAAAAGTAGGGCATAAATCCATTTGGTAGGATGAGATTTCGAGAACGATAATGCCGTTATGGCCTTTGCTTTTTTTAGCGGGCATTTTTAGCGCTAATGCAGCTGTGCCAATATTCCCGCCAATAACGGCTGAGCGCTCCGATTCTTTGAGAATGTGGCCAATTAATGCTGTTGTTGTTGATTTGCCGTTGGTGCCCGTGATGCCGATCACTGTGCGGCCATGGTCGCAACGATGCAGTATTTCGAGATCACATATAATTTCGCATTCGGCTTGGCGCGCCGTGCTGACGATCGCGTGCGGTTCCGGATAGTGGAGAGGAATGCCTGGCGCGAGAACGAGGCACGCGCATTTTTGCAATTGTTTTTTGTCAAGCCGCGTTAATGTCGCGCCAGATTTTTCCGCCTTTAAGCGTGCATTTTCATTATCATCCCACGCTAAAACTGTGGCGCCGGCTTTTACCAAAGCTTTAATACTGGCCAGCCCGGATATGCCAAGGCCGAAAACCGCAACGGGTTTACCATTCAAACTTTCTACAAATTTAGTACAATCGATCATATTGTATTTAACCACATGGGTATGATTAGACAAGATAGAACTTTATCGTAAGACAATTGACATAGTTTAGCGCAAGGTGTAGCTATATGTTATGCATCAAAGAATTAAACTTACGCGGCAAATGCATGCGCCATCTGTGATTGATTATATGGGGGAAAACTGCTTACCCGCTTATAATGTCATCACAAATATTTTTACGCATTACGCAGCACAAAGCTATGACATTTTATATGACCTTGCAGATATGAATATCCGCGGATTTCAGCTTGCCTGTGCGTATATACTGGTGTGTGGCAAGGATGTTGACACACTTATAGATTTAAGTTCGAAGCGCGATTTTCAGATGGTTCAAAAAATTAACGCGGCGCTGCGTGATATTTTCCCATTCCGTGCTGTGCAGTACGGTGCTCTTAAAGCTGTGGATATTCCCATTTTTGACAGTATGAAAGATTAACGCAACTTGCTTTAACGCAGTTTCAAAGTGGCCAATCCTACGAGCGCTAAAATCACTGCTATAATCCAAAAGCGGATGACGATTGTGGGTTCGCTCCAGCCTTTTTTCTCAAAATGATGGTGGAGCGGTGCCATGGCGAATACGCGCTTACCTGTGAGTTTGAAGGAGGCGACTTGAACGATTACCGAGACTGTCTCCAACACAAAAAGTCCACCGATAATGGCGAGCACTAATTCATGTTTTACGATTACCGCCATTGTGCCGAGCACGCCGCCCATTGCAAGCGAGCCTGTATCGCCCATGAAAATCATCGCAGGCGGGGCGTTGTACCATAAAAAGCCCATCGCTCCGCCGATGAGAGCGCCGCATAAAATCGCGAGTTCACCGCTGCCCAAAACAAAGGGAATATTGAGATAGCTGGAGAAAACTTCGTTACCGACAAGGTAGCTGATGAAGCCAAAACAAGCCGCAGCAATGGCGACGGGGACAATCGCTAAGCCGTCCAGACCATCGGTGAGATTGACCGCGTTTGACGCGCCGACCACCACGAGCAGCACCCAAGGGATAAAGAATATACCGAGATAGATATATACATTTTTCAATACAGGAATGGCGACGTGTTGGCTAATGGTGGGTGGGAGCAAATTCATGATCCAAACGGCGGCAATTGCGCCAATAGTTAATTGCGCCAATAATTTTAATTTACCCGGCAGGCCTTTGGTGTTGCGTTTGGTGAGTTTGAGATAATCATCACCAAAGCCAATTGCGCCATATCCAACCATCACCATTAATGACACCCAGATAAAGCCATTTGATAAATCAGCCCATAGCAATGTTGAAATGGTGACAGAGATTAAAATCATTAATCCACCCATAGTCGGCGTTCCAGCCTTCGCGAAATGTGTTTCGGGGCCGTCTTCGCGGATGGGCTGGCCTTCGCGTTGTTTGGATTTGAGCCAGCGGATCATGGGCGGCGCCATGACAAAACAGATAATAAGCGCCGTCATAATCGCGCCGCCAGTGCGGAAGGTGATATAACGGAAAAGATTGAAGAAAATATAATCTTGAGCCAGCGGTGCAAATAGATAATAAAGCATTGTAATCCTTGGGTGTTATTTTACAATTTGTGGGATAGCGCGAACGATACCAGCAAAGCGAATCCTAAAGCGCGGCCCCTCATGTTTAAATATCATAAAATCGCCTGGTGCAATAACTTCGGGAACGATGGCGGCCAATTTTGCGTTGCGTGTTACGGCACGAAGCGATTGTGTCACATCGGCTACAACACCAAATTCTCTGCCTGTATATATGCAATTTAAATTTGCAATACGACGCGGCAATGATAGGCCGCGCGATGATTTTGAGCGATTGGGCGAGAGGTAATTTAGATCAATCTCCCATTCATTAGGCAATCCATTGGTTAATATGACCGTTTGCTGACCAGTGCCATTATCAATTAAACCAGCAACTTTGAGCACCGAAAACGGCGTTCGTGGTTTTGGCTTTACGTTGACCGTGACAGATCCCAGTCGCATGGTCGTGCCCCAATCTTTATTTGAACGTCCTATCATATTTCTATTCTCCAGTTTGATTATGTTGCTCATTAAATTTTTAATTAACCTTTTAATTTTTCTATCGCTTTGCGGGCTTCTTGCGCGTCATCAAAGGGATCGGTGTGGTCGACAAATATTTGCCCTTGCTCATGTCCTTTACCCGCAATAACTAATACATCGCCGCTTTCGAGGTTATGCATGGCGGTTTCGATAGCTTTACGGCGGTCAGGTATTTCGTGCGCATTAGGTGCGCCGCGCAAAATATGGGCGCGAATATCGGAGGGATTTTCATCGCGTGGATTATCATCGGTGACAATCACCATATCCGCCAAACGCCGCGCTATGTCGCCCATAACTTGGCGTTTTCCTTGGTCGCGGTTGCCGCCGCATCCGAATACACACACCAACTTGCCGTTTGTGTGAGGACGCAGGGCTTTTAGCACATTATCCAGCGCGTCGGGAGTGTGGGCGTAATCGACATAAATGGCTGCGCCTTTAGGATGACCGTTTATTAATTCCAAGCGCCCTTTTGCGCCGTTTAATTTTTCGAGTGCGTTGACGTAAGCGCCTTTATGGTCAGGGTCGCTTGCGATACACAGCCCCAGAGCGCAAAGCGCGTTCATCACTTGAAATTCACCCACCAGCGGTAAAGTTGTTGAGTATCTTGGTTCTTTTGACCCTCATGCTAAATCTATGACCCTAGACAAAGAAAAAGCTGAAAAGTTTATGAGTAACGGAGCGCAACCATCAGAGCGCGTGGCTCGTTTATTCAAGAGCGAAGGCGTTACATTACCAAAGTGGGTGAAAA
>JBBKXA010000121.1:0-2525 GCA_037969235.1 Bdellovibrionales bacterium
ATGTCCCAATGCTGGCTTTTACAAAGATGAGGTTCAATCCATTGTCTTTGAAGGAAATCAATCTGGCATTGAACTACCTATATGCAACCTTCCTAGACCGTAATAAATTAAGCCACTTCCAACTGCTTCAAAGCCGCATCCAATTTTTCGCGGGTTGAGACTTTTTCGGCCACCAATAATTTTTGCTCTTCTACCAATTCTTCTGGTGCATTCTCAATAAACTTTTTGTTATCAAGCTTTTGTGAGATGAGGTTAATGTCTTTGTTGAGCTTTTCGATGCGTTTGTTTAAACGTTCACGCTCCGCATCCAGATCAATAATATCTGCAATCGGAAGAATGAGGGTCACGGGCGCGACAATAGTTTGAATGGAGCCGTTAGGGGCCGAATCAGTGAATTCCACACTATCTAACCGCGCCATTGATTTAAGAATTACATCAAAATGCCGCAAGAATGCCTGCGTTTTTTCATCAGCATCCTTAATCAAAAGCTGTATTTTCGCACTCGCGGGCACATTCATATCAGCCCGAACCGAGCGGATTTCCGAAACGATAGCTATCAACCATTCCATTTGCTCCGTTGGACAATCCTTAAGCAACGCCACATCATATTGCGGCCACTGCGCAGATATCAACGCGTCTTTTGATCCAAAAAAGCTTTCGTTTAATTCCTCTGTAATAAACGGCATAAACGGATTGAGTAAGATTAGAATTTGCTTAAGTATCCAAGCCGAAGTCGCCCGAACCTCCGCAGCGTCCGCGCCGCCTTCCTGTAATACAGGCTTGGTCAGCTCAATATACCAATCGCAAAACGTGCCCCATGTGAATTGATAAATTGCGGCAGCTGCATCATTAAAGCGATATTCCCCCAACGCCTTTTCGATAGCCGCTTTGGCCTTAACGACCTCGCCGATGATCCATTGATTCGGCGCATATGACGCTTCACTTGGGTCAAAGGCATTGTCAAATTCGCACGCATTCATCTCGCAATAACGCGAAGCATTCCAAAGTTTGGTCGCAAAATTGCGATAACCCGCCAAACGCTCCTCCGCCAATTTAATATCGCGCCCCTGCGCTGCCATAGCGCAAAGCGTAAAGCGCACAGCATCGGTGCCGTATTGCTCAATCAAGTCAATCGGATCAAGCACATTACCTTTGGATTTAGACATTTTTTGCCCTTTTGCATCACGTACAAGCGCATGAATATACACATCCTTAAACGGCACTTCATCGCACAAAAACAGCGAAAACATCATCATCCGTGACACCCAAAACGTAATGATGTCGAAACCCGTCACAAGCGCATCACCGGGAAAATATTTATCCAGCTCCGGTGTTTTATCTGGCCATCCCAATGTCGAAAACGGCCAAAGCGCAGAAGAAAACCACGTATCCAGAACATCTTCATCACGAGTCAAAACAGCATCTTGCCCCGCTTGCGCCTGTGCTTCTTCTTCCGTTTCCGCAACATATACAACGCCGTCCTCGTCATACCACGCAGGGATTTGATGCCCCCACCATAGTTGACGCGATATGCACCACGGCAATTGATTATCCACCCATGCAAAATACATATTTTCGTATTGTTGTGGTACAAAACGCGTACGGCCATCCCGTACAGCCTGAGCCGCAGGTTTGGCCAAACTTGGCGTATCGCAGAACCATTGCTTAGTCAGAAACGGTTCAATAACCACACCTGATCGTTCCCCAACAGGCACGGTATTTTTAATGGTTTCAACCTCAACCAATAAATCCATATCCTCAAGTTCTTCCAAGATTTTCTTGCGCGCATCATATCGATCAAGCCCATGATAAGCAGCAGGTATAGAATCATGCTCCACGATTTTGGCATAGGCATCCAACACGCTAATCATAGGTAAATCATGGCGCTGTCCCACTTCAAAATCGTTGAAATCATGCGCCGGCGTAATTTTCACCGCGCCCGAACCCTTTTCAGGGTCAGAATATTCATCCGCAATAATAGGAATAAGGCGCCCCGTAATCGGCAAAACAACCGATTTACCGATCTTGTCTTTATACCGTTCATCGTCAGGATGAACAGCCACCGCAGTATCGCCCAGCATAGTTTCAGGGCGCGTCGTCGCCACAACAATAAATTCCTCCGTTGCCCCTTCAATTGGATAGCGGATGTGCCACATTTTACCTTTTTGCTCTTTTTGTATAACCTCAAGATCGGAAATAACCGTTTGACGCTCCGGATCCCAATTCACCAAGCGCTCCGCACGATAAATCATTTTTTTATTATATAATTTAACAAAAGCCTTAAGCACCGCACGCGATAGCCCCTCATCCATCGTAAAGGCTTCACGCCCCCAATCGGGTGTCGTACCAAGGCGGCGCAATTGTGAGGTGATCGTATTACCAGAAAATTCTTTCCACTCCCATGCGCGTTCCATAAACGCTTCACGCCCCAATTCATCGCGGCTAGAGCCTTCTTTATTGAGCTGGTTCTCAAGCACCATATGCACCGCGATGCTGGCGTGATCCGTCCCTGGTTGCCACAATGC
>JBBKXA010000122.1:0-3118 GCA_037969235.1 Bdellovibrionales bacterium
GAAAATTATTTTAGCCGGTCTTCGCGCATCATTAAAAACAATGTTGGCTTTAATATTGTATATTTTAATATGCGGAATTTGGTTTACTGGTTTTGCCACACTGTCCAAAATAGACTTAGAAAGCGCACAACTAAAAGCATTAGTTCCACTCATCATAGACTTACCCTTTGCCCTATATTTCGAACCTATATTCACTATTATTGGCGTCACCGTGCTATCCAACTATTACCAACACGCCCTGCAAAACAAATCCATCACCGAAAAATGACCGCAATACCCGTCAAAATCTGTGGTATTTCCATCCCAGAGACGCTACAGGCGGCGATTGATGAGGGCGCGCGGTTTATCGGCCTTGTCTTCTACCCGCCTTCACCACGTCACGTCAGCTTTGATATCGCATACAACCTCGCGCGGATGATCCCTACGGGCGTGCGCACAGTTGGCTTATTTGTCGACCCAACAGATGAACAGCTCAACCATATTTGCGGCGGCATTGCCCTTGATATGATCCAGCTCCACGGTGATGAAAGCCCCGAGCGCGTCGCGGAAATCAAAAATAAATTCGGTCTACAAATCATCAAAGCTTTTCGTATAAATGAGGCCAATGATTTTAATTTAGTCGAAGATTACACCGCCGCCGATTGGTTTTTATTCGATGCCAAATCTGAAACCGCAAAAGGCGGCACAGGCCACAGCTTTGATTGGAGTCTTCTCAAAGACCGCACTTTTTCCAAACCTTGGATGCTGTCTGGCGGCTTAAACGAAAAGAACATTACAGACGCCCTCAATGAAACCCAACCCAACGCCATCGACATCTCTAGCGGCGTAGAAAGCAAACGCGGAGTGAAAGACGCGGCGAAGATTAAAGATTTTATGGATGTTGTAAAAAATGCCGCTATTAAGGATTAAAACCAAAATCTGTCTTAGGCCCCATGGACGGCTGAGACGGTAATTCATGCCCATCATCATTAAATTCTGCCGCATAAACGCCCGTAGAATGTAAATACACAACTAAGCCTAACGCAGCTACAGTTAAACCTAATAGTGACCATGGTATTGTGTTATTATACTTTTGAGGCTGTGCCTTATCGACATTCGTTTTTACATTCCAATCACGTTTCGAATTCGCTGCCATTACCCGATCAACGCGCGTATCTAAAACGCTTTTGTTATTATAACTTTCTTGTAATTGTGCCATTCTAAGATCATTTTCTTTATTCATAATCTCCATCGCCCGCATAGACGCTTCGTCATTCAAATAATATTTCTCTCCAAATTTTGGCCCCAAAGCACGTTGCATAAAGCGCTCAAAACCGACTGTATATTTAAAATTGTCAATATTTTCATTCATTTTTTATAACTCCTAAATGCACCCTAAACACATAAATTTATATATGCAAAGAAAATTTAAGGCTTTATAGCCACGTCCAAAAGATTTATAAGAACCTATGAAACACAACACCTACAAAAACCAACCCGATGAACGTGGGCATTTCGGCGCTTATGGCGGGCGATATGTCGCGGAAACGCTGATGCCGCTCATCCTCGATGTAGAAAAAGCCTACAACGCCGCCAAGGCTGACCCCGCATTTTGGGATGAGCTCGAAATCCTCCAGCGTGATTATGTTGGCCGCCCCTCCCCGTTGTATTACGCCGACAGCACCACCCAGGCTTTAGGGGGCGCAAAAATCTATTTCAAGCGCGATGAGTTAAACCACACCGGCGCTCATAAAATCAACCACTGCATCGGTCAAGTCCTGCTGGCGCGGCGCATGGGCAAAACCCGCATCATTTGCGAAACAGGCGCAGGCCAACACGGCGTCGCCACCGCCACCGTATGCGCGTTATTCGATTTGCCCTGCGTTGTGTTCATGGGCGCAACCGACATCGAACGCCAAGCGCCTAACGTCTTTCGCATGAAATTGCTCGGCGCCGAAGTGCGCGCTGTTGAAAATGGCGCCGGTACGCTTAAAGACGCGATGAACGAAGCCATGCGCGATTGGGTCACCAATGTCCACGACACATACTATCTGATTGGCACGGTCGCGGGGCCGCACCCCTTCCCCGCCATGGTACGCGATTTCCAATCCATCATTGGCATGGAACTGCGCGAACAAATGATGCAGCGCGAAGGCCGCCTCCCCGATAGCCTTGTTGCCTGTATCGGCGGCGGATCAAACGCGATGGGGCTTTTCTACCCTTTCCTCGATGATACAGACGTCAAAATGATCGGCGTCGAAGCGGGCGGTCACGGCGTAGACACCGATAAACACGCCGCCTCGCTTAATGGCGGCAAACCCGGCGTTCTCCACGGTATGCAAAGCTATTTCCTGCAAGATTCCGACGGCCAAATCACCGAAGCACATTCCATCTCCGCTGGCTTAGACTACCCCGGCATTGGCCCCGAACATGCTTGGTTGTTCGACCAAAAGCGCGTCGATTATGTCTCCGTGACCGACGATGAAGCACTAGCCGCATTCCAAGCGCTGGCCAAATATGAAGGCATATTGCCCGCGCTTGAACCCGCGCACGCCTTCGCGCACGTGATAAAAATCGCCCCGACCTTGCCCAAAGATCATATTTTGGTCATGAATTTATGCGGGCGCGGCGACAAAGACATCTTCACCATCGCCGAAAAATTGGGCGTGAAGATATAATGTCCAATTACGAAGTCAAAGCAGGACTAGTTGAAGTGGAATCCTTCGATATCGTCGGTATATCCCTTATCACCGATAACACCAAAGCCACCGATGACATTAACGAATTGTGGGAACGCCTGTTCAAAGACAGCATCGGCCAAGCCATCCCCGATAAAACAAACGATGTTATCTACGCCGTCTATAGCGATTATGAGGGCGACCATGAAGCCCCCTATCGATTTACCATCGGCTATAGGGTCACTAGCACTGACACGCCCGCAAATTTGTACCGCGTCACAATCAAAGCCCAAGAATACGCCCTCATGAGCGCAGCCGGAAAGCAGCCCCAAGCACTAATCGAAACATGGAAAGCCATCTGGTCATCCGATCTGGAGCGCTCCTACACCACCGACTTCGAAATCTACGGCCCCCGCTTCTTCGAAGACGGCGTAAATGAGGTGCTCATTCATGTGGGGGTG
>JBBKXA010000123.1:0-11742 GCA_037969235.1 Bdellovibrionales bacterium
ATATTAACTATAGAATATATTCTGATTGGGAATCTGTTCAAGGCTACCACCTAAAGGGAATTTCTAGGCTAAAGGAAAAGATAAATGAAACTTAATGAATTAATTGATATCAAGGCACATGATGTAAAATGGCTACACGGCCTTGATGAAAAAGGGCTTCTAGTAGTAGATAACTCTTTTCAGAGAAACTACGTTTGGACAGTCAAGAACCAAATTAAGTTAATAGAATCTATCCTTCTCAGTTACCCGATACCTGAGATATATCTTTGGAATATAGGAACGAATGAGGAAACTGGTAATACTACTTATTCAATAGTAGATGGTCAGCAAAGGGCTGGTGCTGTATTTCAATACATAGCAAACAGTTTTAGTCTAAATGCAAAAGAACTCTCAGACACAACAGGGCCATACGACAGGATTAAAGATAAACTATTTAAGGATTTAGAGCCGGATGATAAAAAAGCTGTATGGTCTTATGTTTTCTCTGTTCGCATTATTAGAAATATTGTTCCAAGAAGAGATATTGTTAGTATGTTTCTGCGTTTAAATAGCAATAACCTTACCTTAAACCCTCAGGAACTCAGAAATGCAGAGTTTGAAGGCGAGTTTATGAATTTTACCTCTGAGCTATCAGAACTGCCCTTTTGGGATGATAATAACCTCTTTGGTATTGCTGACCGTAGAAGAATGAGAGATATATCTTTTATCAGTACGTTACTAGTATTTATGAAAGAGGGTATTGAAGAAGATGTCAGTAATACAAACTTAAACAGAGTTTATGATCTATATAATGATACATATCCATCAAAAGAAAAAGACCGTCAAAGATTCAAAAATATTCTTGAAATTATCGATACGATTATTGCTGGAAATAATGGACGAATAAAAGTTTTAAAAAGACAGGTGCATTTGTATAGTTTATTTACAGCACTATACGAACTAACCATTGATGGTACTGAGATTACTATGGATCAAATTGAAAGCTATCAGGCTTTTTTAGACAGTTTTGACAATACCACTGAGCTACAGAACAAATTCCCCAAAATTATGATAAATATTTATCAGTACCGAGCTCTTTCTAAAGAGGGAACAAGAAGTAAAGCTAATAGAATAGAAAGACATGGGGTTGTTAAGGGTATTTTTAACTACTCAAATTAAAGCTGATCAATTTTATTGATCGGCTTGAAGCTAATCGCACACATGATCGGTGCGCCTACAACGGGGTGTGGTATTTATTTATATTAAGATTATATACGTTTGCTAAAATATTCACTCCTTGCATTATTTTATATAGTGGCTGTGTAAATTATTGAGCAAGTGTGTTCTGATTAGTGTTTAGTTCTTCTACTCTTTGCGAAATTTGATATATCTACGCAAGAGGTCATATAGCGATAACAAGGTTTGAATGTCCCCCATGTGCCTATGCGGCTTGTATTAACTTTTGACTTCTTACGTGTTGTATTTGACGCATTCGTCGATCTGGATAAGGGGGCGGGTGTATACATATCCTTATTTGTCCATATAGGCTCCGTGAGCGCGTTGAATTGATTTTAAGCTAGTGGGGTAGCATGATATGGTAAAAACCTCTGTGCGAGCTTTTATATTGAACTAGAGGCAAAATGATACATACTTATTTTATCATGCAATTTAGTTCTTGACAAGATTCTTTATCGGGTGCGACCATGAGGTGCTACTTAACTCTAACCTAAAACTGTATATCCTAGGGTGAGTAAGGCTTATATTTTATGGTGGTGTATCTCTCCACTCCGACCATTCCTTTAAATTCCAACTATCTTTATGTGATTGGTTTTCCTATACTATACCCTGCATGGCGAAAAAACTTTCTGATACAAACGTACAACCATCCGCAACCAAGACTTGGGATGCGCTTGCGGTTGCTTCGCAAAAGGGCGATAAGCGTAGCTATGCGCAATTGTTGCAGGAAATTGCGTCTTATACCAAAAATTATATTTATCGCTCGCTCGCCAACCCTGAATGGGTGGAGGATATCACGCAGGATGTTTTGCTTTCTGTTCATAAATCATTGAATACCTATAGCGGCGATCGTCCGTTTAAGCCCTGGCTTTGCGCGATCATCAATTTCCGCCGCACCGATTATTTGCGTAAACATTATAGTAGGCGCGAGCATCAGCAGGTTAGCACTGATAATGCAGATTTTTTAACGCAACATGTAACCAATCCGGCACACATGGGCGAATATAAAGATATAGAAACTGCGCTTGATAGCCTCTCCGCCAAACAACGTAAAGTTTTTGAGATGTTAAAAATTCAAGGGTATAGCGCAAAAGAAGTCGCCAATGAATTGGGCATGAGCGTTAGCGCGGTCAAGGTTTCGGTGCATCGCTCAACCAGTAAATTGAAAGATATATTGCAGTAATATTATGAGTGATAAAGATATTAACGCCCTGATTAGCGATTTGACCCAAGATGTGAAGCCAGTAAAATGTTGCCGTCACCCTTTACTGCGTCTACTGCCGTTTTTGTTTGTGGCTGTTATTTATATTGGCGGTATTTTTTATTTCTATGGCGTGCGCCCTGATCTGGCCGCGAAGTGGGGAGACAGCATTTTTGTTTTTGAAGTGTTGTTGATGGCCATGATAGCGATTAGCTCTGCGCTGTCGTCTGTTTATTTAAGCCTGCCTGATAAGGGTGGTTATGGCTGGTTGCCTGTGGTTCCATTTACAGCTTTGGGCATTTTTGCGCTGTGGAGTATTGCGCGAATTTTCAGCAACGGCATGCCATTGGTTATGCCTGGGCTGCATATGGATCATTGTATGGGTGAGGGCGTTTTTATGGCCATCATTCCGCTGGCGATGCTGTTGGTGATTACTCGCAGTGGTGCAACCGTAGCGCCATATTTGAGCGCGGCAATGGGCGTTATTTCTGCGGGAGCTATTGGGTATACTGGTTTAAAAATCAGTTGTAGTATGGACACGGTTGCGCATACTTTGGTTTCACATCTTGCACCATATTTATTGATTGGGGCTTTGATGGGTATTTTCGCAAGAAAACTGTTTAAGTGGTAGAAATCTTAATCACTTTATTCTAATCTAGTGTTATGAAACACGCACGCATTTATAAACCCAGCCGAACAGCCATGCAATCGGCCATTGGCAAAACCAAGCAATGGGTGTTGGAATTTTGTACTCATGATATCAAAACGCCAGATCCGCTTATGGGTTGGTCGCAGGGTAGTGATACAGATAATCAGATTCGTTTGAGGTTTGATACTGCAGAGGATGCAGAGGACTATGCGAAGGCGCAAGGGCTTTCATATTTGATTCAACCTGCTCACGCGCATAAAATACGCCCTCGTAATTACAGCGAGAATTTCCGTTACATTCCCATTTCGGATGAGGCGTGATAGGATGTTAAATAATGGTTCCGTAGCTCAATCGGATAGAGCACCTGCCTTCTAAGCAGGGGGTTGCAGGTTCGAGCCCTGCCGGAATCACCATTTCTTTCAATGGCTTGCGCGGCGGTTGATAATGGTAAGTTGAAGATATGGATAAGTTAATACATATATATGAACAAAAAGGCCAACTCAAGCTGGTTGCTTTTTCTATTACAACCGAAAAACGACAATTCCCTGATACCGATATTGTTTACCTTTCATTAGATGTGAGTGCCAAAAAACTTGGTTCTTCAATTCTGGATGTTTTTAAGAAAATTAAGGTTGTGAATCCTGATCAGATGCCGAGCGCAGATGAGGTGGAAAAAGCCATGGGATACAAGAACTGGAATTCTTTTATTAAAAAGGTTCGATGCCTAACTTTGCGTAAAACAAATAAAAACGAAATAGAGATTTCAGTTGGAAGACGTGTAAAAGGTGGGTTTACCTTTGATGGCGCCACTAATACAAGCTGTTCTGAACCTGAGAAAATAGGTGAACTGGTTAAATCACTCTTGCTATGAATTTGGCTATTCAACACACAAATTGAAAATAGTTTTAAGCTATCGCCAACACATTATCTATTAAATTCGGTTCTCTAACGCGGCTTATGCAGCCAGAATTGATACATGCCAACAAATGTATTAGGATTTTTCAGTTCAAATTGGTGCCAGTTTTTTAAATTTATCGCGTTGGGGTCGTCGGGGAACATTGTACGGTATTTGGGCAATATTTCGTTGTTTGGCAATTGAAAGCCTAAAAACTCCAGCCCTAATTCATCAATTGATTTTTTCAGTGCTAAGGTCGTGAAGCGGTGTTCTTGTACATGAAATAAAAGATCGCGGCATTGGGCCATAGTGTAGAAATCTTGGATGTTCATAATGCCTTTCATCGGATGCTTTTCAGGCAGCTTTTTAATATGGGCGCGCATTTCTCTAATGCCGTTGTCGCTATCGTCAATGCCTTGCTGGAGGATATATTCGCGTGCGGCAACGATGCGTCGCCTCGCGATTTCACTATATAGACCGATATACATGAAACCGCCGGGTTTTACGATGTCGGCCAAGACCTTCCATCCGGCCATAGGATCACGCATATGATGCAGCACACCGCCACAATGGACGCTGTCGAAGGTGCGGTTGAGCTCTTTGAGTTTCAATATGTCGGCGACACCATAATCTATGACTTTATCCATACCCATTTCATTGGTTTTACGTTGAGCATAGGCCAAGCTGGAGGATGTGATATCAATAGCGGTTATATGCGAGTTTTCAAAAACCAGCGCGGTTTCAATGGGTTGTTTGCCCGTACCGCATCCGGCGATTAATATTTCAGGCTTTAAATCTTCGGGAGGATATTTCTCATTATCAAGGTGGGGGAATTGATGTTTAAAATGACGGCGTAAAGACGATGTGTCTTCAACGCTGGTGTTTACCCAGCGCGGATAGGGGTGGGTTTCGTATTGTTGTTTGACGAGATTGGAGATTTCATCATCAATGGTGGTTAATATTTTTAAGTTAGCTTTTATCTCAAGCTCTTGATGAGGTTCGATGATTTGTATGCGGAGTAAATTACTAAGTGGCGTGGGGGCGTTTTGTGTGTTTTCAGTGAGTTTGTTCGCAAACTCCAAAGTATGTAATGGCTTGTAGCAAGCAAGGATGGCTATATCATATGGATGCGCGGTTTTGCCTTGATTAATGGCTTCGGCTATCCGCGTTTGAACAACGTTGACCCATTCATGTTCTTGATCGTCTGCTGCGTAAATATACTCATTGATGAAGCATTGATTGGCTATGCCGCAAATAAAATCGATTGCGCTTGGCCATAAGATTCCTTCATTTAGCGGGTGTTTTACTGCTAATTCAATCATGTGGCGGCGCATGGCAGTTAAGAGAGATTCTACATCTTTATGCCAGATGATTTCACGTTGAAATAAGTTTGTGAATAAGGAGTAGTTAAGGATAGACCAGTTCAGAGTTTTGTCTTTAAGAAGTGATAGAAAATCATTAAACCGAGTGCCCTGTAATTCCGACAGCAATTTTTTGTTGACCGCTTGATGAAGAAAAAGATCCTGGGCAACGCGAACGAGGGTATTGGTTTTGATTTGAAGGTTTTCAAAACAGGCGGTGACTTCATCGACAAAATAGCGGTTGATATCATATTCGTGGAGCTGTGAAATTGTCGCAGCTAATTGTTTTAAGATTTGGAGGTTTTGCGGGTCTTGCGCAAATTTTCTGGCTTGGCGTGCGGCGCTATGGGCTTCGCGATAGCGTTTGGTGTGAAACCGCGCTTTGGAGAGGTTGAGGAATGTTTCCGTATGCGTAGGGCAGAGCAGGCCAGCGATTTGATAATGATCAATGGCGCGATCAAGCTGGCCGAGATTGTGATAGCACAGCGCAAGATGGACATGCGTATTGGGGTTATCATAATCAAAATGGAGCGCTTTTTTGAAGGGCTCTATGGCTTCGTTGTATTCTTGGTTGTTATAGGCTTTCAAACCCGCTGTATAATGGGGTTCGTCTAAAGGCGTGGGCGAGGCGGGGGCTGGTTGATTCATTATTTAAGACTATCGCAAAAAGGCCGTGAGCAAAAGTGTGATTTTCCCGATGCGGTTTTGTGGGCGCAAAAAAAATCTGGGGTTTCATTAGGTGCTCTGAATAAATTGCGTGTGCTTGTAGTCTTATTGATCTGGTGTTATGAGTTCTATCTTTGTAACTGGCTCGTTGTCATAGGTGATTTCTTGGAAGCCATCTATGCTGTGGCTTGTGCAGAGATCAGTGGCGTTAAAGACGCTCACATATTTGCGTGCTTTATTGCCATCCTGATTTGTAAAGTATTTAAGTTGTTTGTCATTTATAAAAAGGCGTAAATATTCTTCATTTTTAGAGACTTTTTCTGCAAAATACTCAGAGATTCTTCCGATACTGTCATTTATAGTTTTTTCTTTATACGCAGGATCATCGACGAATCTTTGGGCTTCGCCTTTATTATTTTCAATAATGTATTGTTCGGTTTGGGCTCTGAGCGTATTTAATGTGAAGTTATGAGCAATCTCTCTTAATCGTTCATCGGATATTTCACCGCGAAGATTTTCGTTTAATGTGCATGTTTCTCTGGATTTCGTATCGCTTCGGGCATGGGCATTGGGCATAATTGTCTTGGGAATATCACTTTCATGCATACGCTTATAATCGCTACTATCTCTGAAATCTCCGGTGATAACTTGCGTTGTGGGGTTAATTCCCAACCCTTGATTGGTTTTGGCTTTATGCCCGCCATAAAATAGCGCTGTAGTGCTCTTCGATGCGCCATAAGGGATTTGATTATTCCATTCCATCACTCTTCCCGTAATATCAACGCCTTGAATGGTTTGAACTGAAGCTTTGCCAAAAGTGCGAGTGCCAACAGTTTCAATATTTGCATCAATATCGTCTTGGTCGATAAGCATTCCTATTAGCACCTCGGCTGAGGATGCGGAGCCACCATTCATTTCGATCCGTATTTCCTTGAAATCACCAAAATTGCCGGGGGTGATTTTATCGGCATAATAGATTACACCATCTTCGGGTGTTCTGCCTTGTGACATAATCCGATGAAGTGAGCCGTCTTTGGGCGCGTTTATTAAAAGGTCGCCTATTTTTAAAGCAGAATTTAATGTGCCTCCTGGATTGTCTTCTAACTTAATCACGAGTTTCTCAAGATGATTTCCCGTTGCGCCAGCAAACTCGCCCATTAAACGTTTTAAACCTTTTTCGAACTGATCTGCAGTTTGACTATTAAAGCGTGTTATGGTCATCCATGCGATGTCACCGCGCAATTCTGCGGTTACAACTTCCGGTGTTACCACGGCGCGAGTGACTTCGAATATGTGTTCCTCACCATTGCGATCAACTGTAATGTTAATTTTTGTACCAACGTCACCTTTCATCAGGATAGCGGCTTCGTTTAGTGAGATATTTTTTGTTTCCTGATCGCCAACGCGTGTGATCATATCACCGACCTCAATACCAGCGGCTAAGGCGCCGCTACCGTCTAAATGTTTTATCACTTCGACTGTATTCTGTGCGCTACCCTTAATTTCAATGCCTAATCCCGCAAAATTCCCACGTGTGGACTCTTTTAATTCAGTAAGCTCGTCTGGCGTTAAGATCGCGCTATGTGGATCACGTGTTAATTGAATAACGCCTTTGGCGGCATGGACAGCTAATAACAGTAAATCAAAATTGGAATGTTCGGTTAATGCTTGAGCGGTAGTGTTGAGGTATTCGCATTGATTGCTATAGCTGTTCATGCCCTCTGGTGTTTTTTGAAACCCAATGGTTTGGTTGTCGCTAAATGTTATGGACGCAATTGCTTTATTATCGTTCACTAAGACAATATCGTCTTTTTTAATTTTATCATTTATTAAAAATTCTGCCCCCACTGCTGTTATCATGCTTAACGCCGCTGCTTTGGCCATATCTTTATGCGCCGTTGTTTTTGCGCGCAATTAGGTGTTGGTTGTCATCAAAAATTAATACGTTGCTGTAATAGGTGCAGGCAGCAGCGGCTTCTACAGAAAGCGTGTCACTCGGCGCTACGGTTATATATTCTTTATCAGGCGTATCTGGAAATGCATTGAATTGTATAGTCTCATCGCTCTTGTCTTGTCCCATTGATGCGCCGCTGGTTAGAATTAGGGCTAGTGCTGTTGAAAACACTGCTTTGCGATGTGTTGTAACGTTCATGGTGGTGAATTCCTGTTCTAATTATTTTTTTATGTATTTAAAGCTTTATAACAAATCCTTGAAGAAAATACAAATTAAATTTCATTTGTTTGTGATTTGCGTAATTAAATTACGCGCCAATTTAGAGTGCTTGACACAAAACCCTATATCTCTAGCATAGAATATTGAAAAATATAAACGTAGAGAAGGCCGCGAAAATGCATGCACATAAAGATCACCAACACATAACAGATCCAAAAGGTTCTATTGAGGAGCTGGTGGCTGCGGAGCGTGGGTTTTTGGCGAAAAATTATCATCCATTGGGGTTGGTTGTTACGCGCGCGCTTGGGACGCGGCTTTGGAGATTGGATGAGGCTGGCAACGAAATCACGATGATTGACGCCCTCAGCTGTTATGGCGCGGTAAATTATGGTCACCTTAACCCACAGGTTGTTAAGGCAGCGTTGCGACAAATTGAACGCCCCGATAAAGATGTTGCCCATAAGTTGGAGGCGATGAAACCGGGGCAAGCACTTTCTGCCCAAGACTCTGCGATGAGTTGGGGGTTGGATTCTGTATCGCGTGGGATTGTGAATAATCAACTTGGCCCCTTTGCCGAAGCGATATGCCGTGTGACAGGTATGGACAGCATGCTCCCGTGTAGTGGAGGTGCTGAAGCTGTGGAGACAGCGATAAAAGCTGCGCGCGCGTGGGGCTATGAATTTAAAGGCATTAAAAAAGATCAGGCGAAAATTTTGGTGGCTAATAACAATTTTCATGGTCGCACTTCTACAATCGTTAGCTTTTCAAACAGTGCTACGGCGCGGGATAAGTTTGGGCCTTATGCGCAAAATGCGTTTGGACATGTGGAATTTGGCAATATTGAATCTTTGAAAGAAGCGCTTAGTGATGAGAATATTTGCGCGTTTATGGTTGAGCCGATTCAGGGTGAAGCGGGTATTTTGATACCGCCTGATGGTTATTTACGCGCCGCGCAAAAGCTTTGTCGTGAGCATAATGTTTTATTCATTCTCGATGAAATTCAAGCGGGCTTTGGTCGATCTGGGAAAAACTTTACGTTCCAGCATGATCTGGAGGAGGGGAGCGTTCCCGATGGTTTGATTTTGGGCAAGGCTTTGGGTGGTGGGATTTATCCTGTTTCCGCGTTTTTGGCTTCGGATGAATTAATGAGTGTATATTCCATTGATACGCATGGTTCAACATTTGGAGGAAATCCTGTGGCTTCGGCTATTGGACTGGAGGTTTGTAATATGCTGGAGGACGGCCAAATCTCACAAGCCAGCCATGATCGTGGAGAACAGCTGATGAGAGCACTTCGGCCTATGATCGGGCAGGGGATTTTGAGCGATGTTCGTGGAAAAGGGCTTTGGGTGGGAATTGACATTGATCCTGCATTATCTAAACCCAGCAAATTTTGCGAGGTCATGGCATTCGATCATCATGTGTTTTGCAAATATGCTCACGGTCAAACCATTCGCTTGGCTCCCCCGTTGACCTGCACCGAAAATGATATTGAGCTTATAGTGAAGGCGATTGCCGATACTGCGGCGCAGATTAAAGGTTGAGGGTTAACACATGGCTTTTATAAATATTTGATTTTTCTTGACTAATTTTGCACAAAATTGTCTTATATCGAGATGAAAACTCTACATAATCAAGCCAGAACTATGGAAGTCGTGGATATTTCCGAACAACAACTTCAATATGAGGTTAATGCCGCCAGCTTAGTTGAGGTTGTTCCCAAGATATTGGATGTGGTGTGTCGTATTACAGGGATGCGCTTTGCGGCCTTGGCACGCGTCACGGATTCTCGCTGGATTGCCTGCACTGTCCATGACCAAATTGACTTTGGTATGGAGAAAGGCGATGAGTTAAAAATTGCTGAAACCTTCTGCACTACCGTACATAAGAGTGATGAACCTGTCATCATTGATGATGTTCCCAATGATTCTACATATTGCAAACATCCCATACCTGCGCAATATGGCTTTAAAAGCTACATTTCCATGCCCATAAAACTCCCGAATGGCGAATTTTTTGGCACGCTTTGCGCTTTAGACCCTGAGCCGTTAAAGATCAACAGCCCAGAAATCATAGGTATGTTTGACATGTTTATAGAGTTGATCGGGCTTCACGTATTTGCGGCTTTACAATTGGAAAAAGCCGAAGACAGCCTGCTTAGGGAAAAGCAGACGGCTGCGCTAAGGGAGCAATTTATAGCCGTATTAGGCCATGATCTTAGGACTCCGTTGGGGGCCATACAAGGGAGCGCGGAGATTCTCGGTAAATTAGAAACAAACCCTAAATCTCTATCTTTCATTTCAGTGATTCAGGATTCTTGCAAACGCATGGGGGCTTTGATAGAAGACGTTCTGGATTTTGCGCGCGGCAGGTTGGGGGAGGGCATAGATTTAAACTGCAAATTTGAACAAAATTTAGAAAACGCAATCAATCAGGTTATAGAAGAAATAAAAGTTACGAATCCTACTTGCGATTTTAAGGTTATGCATAGCATTCAATCGGATGTGTGGTGCGATCAGGGGCGACTTCTGCAAATCGTTTCTAACCTTGTATCAAATGCGGTGTCTTATGGTGACAATGATCAGCCAATCATAATCCAAACTGAAACGACGCAGGAGCAATTTTCATTTAAGGTGACTAATTATGGGCCTAAAATTCCTGAAGAAAAAATGCCTTTTTTATTCAACCCGTTTTGCCGTGACGATAAGAGCAGAAATGGTTTAGGGCTCGGGCTCTATATTTCTTCTGAAATTGCCAAAGCACATAAAGGCACTTTGGTTGCAACCTCTACCGATGAAAAAACGTATTTTGGTTTGTCTATCCCGTACAAGGCGAGAACAATTACGTAGGTTTTCGGTTGTGATTGGGGTGTAGTTGTTTTGGAGCTTTGTATTTAGTGCGGATACCCGAAAACACGATGGATTTAATTAAATCAAATCGGACGGGGTTGGACATTCTATTTGTCTCAACCGCTGTATTCTCTAGTGTTTTGGATTATATGGGATTTTTTAGGAAAAGAGTAGTGGCTCCTCGGGCCGGATTCGAACCAGCGACCAAGTGATTAACAGTCACCTGCTCTACCACTGAGCTACCGAGGAACAATGGAAATCAATTTATGGCTGAATCGCTTTGCAGTGTCAACAGTCATCTTTGATTAAAAAATGGAGGACGGACCTCTTCCGAATTTAACGCTTAACTCATTGTAAATATTAAGCAAGTGCCAATTCGATATTGGTTTATACCCCCGAATGCACCACCAAAAGTAATTGTTTATAGTATTTTGGATCAGTATTGTTCGCGGGCATTCGCCTCCATTCACGCTATTTCTGACACAAAGTTTTATTTAATGCAAGTCATACCAATTTAAGAAAGGCATTACCTAACCCCCTGGTGGGGTAGGGATGCTGTAGCACAAGATACGTGCCCATCTGCGCGGAAAAATTTGAAAAAAATAAAATTAACAATGGAAGGACATTTAAGTTCAAAGTTGTACTATTCTTAGAGTATGACTTAAAAAGTTTACGCAATTATCCCCTAGGCATAACTATAGACTCTCGCGAGGGAAACTGTCATGAATAAAGT
>JBBKXA010000124.1:0-8434 GCA_037969235.1 Bdellovibrionales bacterium
TGCTTTTCCAAATCAATTTCAATTTTAGCGTCTGGCTCTTGAATAACACTATCCATAAGCTGGTCAACTTGCTCTTGCGGCAATTCAATGGGCAATATGCCATTTTTAAAGCTGTTATTTAAGAATATATCTGCAAAAGACGGGGCAATAATGCACCGAAATCCCATATCCAATATCGCCCAAGGCGCATGCTCACGGCTCGACCCGCAACCAAAATTCTCACCCGTAATCAAAATTTCCGCCTGCGCATATTCTGGTCGGTTAAGAACAAAGTCCTTAAGCGGCGTACCGTGATCATCATAACGAATATTATAAAACGCACTCACGCCCAAGCCCGTACGCTTCACAGTCTTCAAAAACTGCTTGGGAATAATAATATCCGTATCGACATTAATCATATCAAGCGGTGCAGCGATGGCCTTAAGAGTCGTAAAAGGTTTCATACATGTTCACCATAGTTTTTGTTCAAAATACGTCCTTCCTTATAATCATTCATTTTCATCTTTGCAAAGCTTTCAAACAAATCCATATCATAAATTTCCGCGCCTTTTTCATCACGCATGCGCATTATGACGGCGGGAGGAGAAATATCGCGTTCACCGAAATGTGGTCTCCAAATTCTGTATCCGTCATAAGCCTCGACAATAGCGGCCAAACGTACAGGCGCGGAAAGTGCGTCCGCCTTTAAACCTTGCGTTCCCCTGCCATCCATTTGCTCATGATGAAAAGCCATGATATCGATCATCAAATCCTTAAATGGATGCTCGATATCATGTAAATATTCCTGAGCAATCTGCGCGCCCAATAATGTATGTGTACGCCTATAGCGTTTAACCTGCCCATCGGGTTTTTCCTCGCTGTCCCATACATCAAACGGTAAAAGACTTTTTCCAATATCATGCGGCAATACCGCCCAATACATATTTTCCGCCACGCGATCATTTAAACCCATAGACGTACACGTACGCCTAACATTATTCGCCACCCGCTCCGCATGTTCATGAAACACATAAGTGATATCATCGGGACGCTGTGAATCGTAGGCCTCAAGCACATCCATCTGCGCATGAATAAATTCGAGCATCCGCACGCTCTCGGGCGAGCCATCATTTATATCAAAATCATCCGGCCATTCAGACACAAATCAAAGCTCCCGAACATCAGTTAAGTGCCCTGTAATCGCCGCGGCCGCAGCCATAGCAGGTGACATAAGATGCGTTCTCCCACCGCGCCCCTGACGCCCCTCAAAATTACGATTAGACGTCGAAGCACACCGCTCACCAGGCTCCAGCTGGTCGGGGTTCATCCCCAAACACATCGAACACCCTGGTTCGCGCCAATCAAAACCAGCATTGATCAAAATTTCGGCAATGCCTTCTTCTTCGGCCATTGCCTTCACCAGCCCAGAGCCGGGCACAACCATCGCCAGCTTAATATTCTCAGCGATTGTTTTACCCTCCACGATTTTCGCCACCGCGCGCAAATCTTCGATGCGGGCATTGGTGCATGAGCCTATAAAAACCTTGTCCACCTTAATATCTGTAATTTTCGTCCCTGCGGTCAAACCCATATAAGCCAACATCCGCTCCACAGATTCCCGTTTATTCTCATCCGCAAAGTCCAGCGGCGAGGGCACGTAGCCCGTAATCGCCACCACATCTTCGGGCGTTGTCCCCCACGTCACAGTCGGCGCAATATCGGTCGCATCCAGCGTGACTTCTTTATCATACACCGCGCCCTCATCACTCGGCAACGTGCTCCAATAAGCAACAGCACTATCAAATTCCGCGCCCTTCGGCGCCATAGGACGACCTTTAATATATTGAAATGTAGTCTCATCAGGCGCAATCAAGCCCGCCCGCGCTCCGCCCTCAATCGACATATTGCACATCGTCATGCGCCCTTCCATCGATAGGTTGCGTACAGCTTCGCCAGCATACTCAATCACATATCCCGTACCGCCAGCCGTGCCAATCTGCCCAATAATCGCCAGCACCATATCCTTCGCTGTCACACCCGCATTAAGCGCACCATTAACAGTAATGCGCATAGTATTCGCAGGCCTTTGTATCAACGTTTGCGTCGCCAATACATGCTCCACCTCACTCGTTCCAATCCCAAAAGCTAGCGCGCCAAACGCGCCATGTGTGGATGTGTGGCTATCTCCGCATACAATCGTCATGCCGGGCAGGGTAAAGCCTTGCTCCGGCCCGATAATATGCACAATCCCTTGGCGCGCGTCTTTTAAATCAAACAATGGTACACCAAAATCTGCGCAGTTTGAGCGCAGCGTTTCAATTTGAATGCGGCTATCTTCCTGCTCAATCGGTAAATTACGATCAGTCGTCGGCACATTATGATCCATCACCGCTAATGTACGGGTAGGGGAATGCACCGCGCGCCCCGCCAAGCGCAACCCCTCAAACGCCTGAGGACTGGTGACTTCATGTACAAGATGGCGATCAATGTAGATCAGGCATGTTCCATCATCTTGCTCATGAACAATATGATCATCCCAGATTTTTTCGAAGAGGGTGCGAGGTTTTTGGCTGTTCATCTATTAACTCAATCTTAAGGTTTGTCACCCATAATATACGGGATAATGCGCGTATGCATTTAAACAAATAACACAGATAAAAACAAGGTGAAGCTATGAGCGACAGTTTAACAATGGACTATAATAATGTAACTTTCAGCACAGCCTTAAAATTTATTCAAAATCAAGATGTTTTAGCTATACCTCTTACAGTAGAAACTCGTGAAGACCACGTTCTTGTTCATGAACGAGACGGTGGTCTAATCGCTGCTTTAATTACCAACGAAGACGGCATCAAAGCTTATAATCAAGATGAACTATTAAAATTATTTGAAGCTAATGATGTGTTGGATATAACTGATTATAAATATGTGCTTGAAACACTTAAAAACAATGACTCAGTGATTGCTGGGCAACCTAATGAACATGAAATTCGAGAAAGTATAACGGATATGGGATTGCGCTTGAGAGAAATAGAAAAAGATTTGCAAGAGTACAACGTGGATCACCCTCAAGTAGAAAGAGCTATCCCTATAGATGTTTTAAACCGCTAAACAAAAAACCACATCAAAAAAGCCGCCTAAATCTCAGGCGGCTTTTGTTATTCCTATGGCAGAAAAGCTTACTCCGCACTACCTTCGGCTGCTGCTTTTGCGGCATCTTCTGCGGCTTTCGCTTCAGCCTTAGCCGCATCTTCCGCAGCTTTTTTCTCTGCATCTTTGGCCGCTTGCTTTGCTTTTACCGCGTCTTCATTGCTTTTGCGTACTTCGGCGCGTTTAGCATCTTTTTCCGCTTTCTTCTGCGCTTTTTTCTGTGTCTTCGTCATCGCTTCAAGCGCTTCATCAACGGTATTGTCAATACCATGACCCGTCGTACGCTCGGAAATACGGGCTGATTTACCACGTAGATCACGAAGATAATATAATTTCGCACGGCGAACATTCCCGCGACGTACAACTTCGATAGAATCTATGCGTGAACTCCAAAGCGGAAATACACGCTCCACACCTTCACCAAAACTGATTTTACGAACAGCAAAATTTTCGTTAATGCCAGAACCAGAGCGCGCGATACATACACCTTCATAGGCCTGAATACGCTCACGTGTACCTTCTTTAACACGAACATTGACGCGCACAGTATCACCGGGGCCGAATGCTGGAATTTCTTTTGTACTTTTTAATTTCTCAAGCTCTTTGGCTTCGAATTTTTGTAATGTATTCATCGTTTTATCCTTCGTTTTTGCGAGAACTCGAAATCAGAATACGAACATTCGCAAACTGGCAGATCTCAATTTTTTATGGATTAATCCAAATTAGAGCGATTTATATAGCTTTATCAGCAATAACGCAAGATTTTTTTATATCTTTTTAATCAAATCAGGGCGTCGCGCTTTTGTTAGAGCAAGGGCTTGTCCATCCCGCCATTCCTTTATTTTGGCGTGATTGCCCGATTGCAAAATCTCTGGAACCGCGTTTGTTGCGCCGTTTGCGTCGACCCATTCTGCGGGGCGCGTGTAATGCGGATACTCCAGCAACCCATTTGAAAAACTCTCCTCACTCACAGTATCCGCGTTGCCCATCACCCCTGGCAACAAACGAATACAAGCATCCATAAGTATAAGCGCGGCTGGCTCCCCGCCAGAAAGCACATAATCACCAATAGAAATTTCTTCGAAATCATGTGCATCCAACACACGCTGATCTACCCCCTCATAACGCCCGCAAAGCAATGTAACTTGAGGCGTTTGCGAAATTTCCTGCACCAGAGCTTGAGTCAACGGCTTCCCGCGCGGTGAGAGATATATTTTTCGCCCCGAATCGCCCACGCTCAAAAGCGCATTTTCAATTACATCCGCGCGCATGACCATCCCCGGCCCGCCGCCATACGGCGTATCATCGACAGATTTATGCGTGTTTTTATCATCCGCATAATCTCGAATATTCACCGCGTTAAACCCCCAATCCCCCCGCGCTAGCGCCTTGCCACTTAACGACATACCAAGGCAACCCGGAAACATTTCGGGAAACAATGTGAGAAGGTTGAAATTTAAGCTCATAAGACTTTTAAACACATAAGTGATAGTAACATCAAGCGCCAAGGCTCAAAACACGCGCTAAGGCTCAAAAAGGGCAGGGGCACGAAAATATTTATTCACCGCGATCATCATCTTTCGAACGCGGAATAGACGGCGCCCCAATGAAAAAGCCAATAATCGTACCAACTATCGTTTTTAAGTAAGGCTTGCGAATGATCGCCCTATCCCTCGGCGTGTCTTTTATAAATTTGCCCATTTCATGCGCTGCGATCTCTCGTGCGGCCTCGTAATCATCACGAAGCACCATCAATCGCGTGCCACCAACCGCAATGCCCAAATGCCATGCTGTTGCGTTATGATGCTCATCAAAAATAAAACAAGGAATGCCAGCATTTTCTATCTTGCCGCGAATAATATGCGCTTGTGTAATATCGTAAAACCGTCCCAATTGAATCAAGCCGCCACTCATGTGCTATACTCCCTCAGCATTAACAAAGACTCAAGGCTTCACGATCCGCCAATATATTAACATTAGAATGATACCGCAGAGCACTAGCAGGGACATCGACATGAATGGGATCGAACAAAGCTCTGCGTAAAATTTCCGCCTTATTCTCCCCACTAACCATAAGTAAGATTTTCTTCGCGGCCAAAATAGTGCCAATGCCCATAGTGACCGCGCGTGTAGGCACATTCTCAAGGCCACCCCATGCCTTTAAATTTTGTGCAAGGCGAGAAGTTTCGTTCAAATCTACAAAATGGCACTGGCTATCAAATGGCGTTCCTGGTTCATTGAACGCAATACGGCCATTTTCCCCCAACCCTAAAATAACAAAATCCAGACCACCAAAATGTTTGATTGCTGTCTCCATCCGCTCGCAATTATCAAGATGCGAAACCGTGGCATGTGGGTTGAATACAACACGGAGCTTTTTATCGTGCCCAATTGGTGTCAAAAGTTTTTTATCAATTTGCGGGTAGAGGAAATTTTCCGTCGCGCCATCCTCGCTCAAAAACTCATCAAGCTGAAAATAACGAAAGTCATTAAGTTTATGATGACCGACCGCAAAACGTTCATTCATGAGGGCTTGAGTATTTCCCTCTGCTATCGCCGCATTGAGGATTTGTTTGTTTCTCGCCGCAATATTTACCGCACTGCTAAAATGATAACAAGCGTAGCGTGCAAGCTCTGCCTTGTTAGTGCGCTCATATATTCGCGGCGTATACTCTTTCATAAATCCAGCAATCCTTCCGGAATTGTAATTTCAATCTGAATGTCGGTAATCTCGCCAATCGTATCGTTATTAAACGGCAAAAGGAAACTCTGCCCGCCGCCTGATTGCGCAGTAGGCCTAATCTCCAATAAATCCCCCGCGCCGTAATTGTGAACGCCAATAACCTCACCCATATCCCCGCGCTCCGTATCAATAGCATTTAGGCCGATCAGGTCTTCATAATAAAAACTGTCTTTATCCTCAATTTCAGGCAAATGCGATTTATCAATAAAAATTTCCGTCCCGCTCAACTTTGTCGCATCTTCAGGGTTATCAATCCCATCAATTTTCGCGAGCCAATATTTATTAACGCGGTTTTTCAGCGTGATTTTATATTCGCCGCAATACTCAACCAATTTAATATCGTCGCCAAACGGCGTCAGCTTCACAAGGCCCTTAACCCCATGAGAACCAGATATTTTAGCAATAGCAATGCGTTTTGTCATTTGGATATGTTTTGCTCCATAATATAAAATCGCCATACCGCGAATTGATCACGGTATCCAAAGACTCCGCGATCAATTCGCGGAGTGACGATGAATAAAATTACTACGCTTATTCCGCAGGCTTTTCAGCTTCAGCTTCCGCAGGTGCATCATCAGCTTTCGTTTCTTCCGCAGGAGCTTCCGCCGCCGCTTCTTCAACTTTAGGCTCTTCCGCAGGCGCTTCGGCAGCAGCTTTTGCGGCTTCCTTGGCTTCTTCTTCAGCCGCTTTCGCCGCTTCTTTCGCCGCTTCCTGCTTTTCCTTCTTATCTTCTAAGCGAAGCTTAGTTTTCTCAGACGGTGCAGATTTATTCGGACGGTTAGGCTGTTTCGGCATGTCAATCAAGCCAGCCTTACCAAGGAATAATGCTACACGCTCGGATGGCTCTGCGCCTTCACCAAGCCAGTATTTGATGCGGTCTTCAACCAATTGCACACGATTTTCGTCATCATTGGCGAGGAGGGGGTTATATGTCCCCAAACGCTCAATGTAACGGCCATCACGTGGCATGCGCTTATCCGCAACAACGATACGATAAAATGGGCGGGCTTTACGTCCGCCTCTAGATAGTCTTAATGCAAGTGCCATTTTTGTTTCTCCTTTTTAAATAGTGTTTGCAAGTTTGAATTAAAGTTTATTTTCGTAAGCATAAAGCTGACTAACGCAAAAACAGAAATTTTAGATTTTAATATCTGATCCTACAAAAATATTTTTGAGTGCAATTGATAAAAGTTATACAAACAAAAGTATTCTGAACTTTTTATTTTTTGAATTTACCTTTCTCACACCAAAATTTTGAGATTACGCCTGGTTGTGCAGAGTATAATTCGCGCGCTTGTTCGCAATTGTCCTTATTATAAAATGGAATTGATGTACCGCCATCTCTACTATCAAAAGTTGCAATATGTATACGCATATTATTGTCAATAGGGCTATTACGATAGAAAGTATAGATATTATTTGAACTTGTCTCTACACAGCCGCAGAGGAACATAATACATAATATAATATTTTTCATCTCTTTTTCTTCTTCCCCTTCTTCCCGCCATGCCCAGCCATGCCGCCGCCCAACCCAGGCAGGCCAGCGCCGCTAAATGGATTTGCACCACCCGCGAACGGGTTAGGGCCAAGCCCGCCAAGGTCGGCGTCTTTCAATCCGCTCATTTCCGCGCCCAAGGAATCAGGATCCATGCTCTGCGCCATCAACTCCAGCTCATCAGCTTTGCCGCCCATAAGGCCTTTCATCTGTTTCATCATGCCGCCCATGCCCATTTTCTTCATCTTTTTCATCATGGTCTGCATTTGCTTGAGCTGTTTCGTCAACTTATTCACATCTTGCACACTCGTACCCGAACCCGCGGCAATACGAATTTTACGCTTAGCATTCAACAATTCTGGCTTTTCCCGCTCCGCAATCGTCATCGAATAAATAATCGCTTCTTGGCGCTTCATCATGGAATCATCCATGCCGGCTTCTTCGAGCTGCCCCGCCATTTTGCCGATACCGGGCAGCATCTTCATCATCGCGCCCATGCCGCCCATTTTCTTCATCTGCTGCATTTGGGAGAGGAGGTCATTAAAATCGAACTGGCCTTTTTTGAACTTATCCGCCATCTTTTCAGCGTTGGCAACATCCATAGTTTCCGCCGCGCGTTCAACCAACGACACTACATCTCCCATGCCAAGGATACGCCCTGCAATACGATCAGGGTGAAAGGATTCTATCTCGTCCCACTTCTCACCCACACCGATTAATTTAATCGGCTTGCCCGTAACGGCCTTCATGCTCATCGCCGCACCGCCGCGCGCATCACCATCCACGCGGGTCAGCATGATACCCGTCAACGGCACACGCGCATCAAACGCGCTAGCCGTCTGCACCGCATCCTGCCCCGTCATCGCATCCGCAACCAACAACGTTTCCACAGGCTTGGTCGCCTTTTGCACCGCCGCAACTTCATCCATCAACACTTCATCTATGCTCAAGCGCCCTGCGGTGTCGAGCATAACAACGTCATACCCTTCCTTACGCGCCGTATCCATCGCACGATTAGCAATATCAACTGGCTGCTGACCTTCGACAATATCCAACGTCGCAACGCC
>JBBKXA010000125.1:0-18573 GCA_037969235.1 Bdellovibrionales bacterium
TTCAATCCGATCGAACCATCATTCGGAACACTCAAACGTAAAAGAGAATTTGCCCCACCTGACACACCAATAATTGAAATCATTAAATCATCCGAATGTTATTTGGAATGACTATATAACGATCTTTTTGACTGGTTTCTTTAGTTTTGCTCACTTGCTTCTCCACAACCATTAGAAAATTATGGTATATGGCATTCTGCAAATTACGTCAACAAAAAAGAATATAGCAAATTTAATGACCTGTAGTTTTTCACATATCCAACCCATCCTCAACACGCGCCCGCGGCACAATCGCCCAATTCCCGTTCAGCAATTGCTGATGCCTATGAACCGCGCGGCAACTTCGTACGACAGCAGGAGCAAAAGCTGGCAGAGTCATCACCACTGAAGGCATTCTTAATACGCCCGTTAAAGAAGCCGCAAAACTAAACTTCTGCCCCATTTTGTTTTCTTTTAATGCCCGTGCAATGGCATCCCCATATAAATCGTTATTACGCTCCGCCGCGTTATGCTCTGGCCGCGTATCAATACAAATTGAATGAAGCGTTTCATCATCCAAAAATAATTCATTAGCACTGCTGTTAAAACGACTAGCAAAACGACTTTCAGACATTTTATAAAGCGAAGAAAACGTCGCCCCCGCAACCAATTCACCCACTGCAAATAAAGTAGCCACCTGCGTTTCAGCGCCAAGTCCATAAAAAGCCGCAACGCCACCAAAAATTGATGAGATACCTATAGCTAGCGTGTTTGCTGATTGTGCAGTATTTTTTAAAGCCGTTCCATCTATAGGATCACCCAGCAAATCAATATAGCGGCCTTTATTATTCTCAACTTCTGTCATAAAACACTCCCTATAAAATTGTTTTTATTGTCATAGCTTGAAAACGCCCGCAACACAAATCCTTTTACAAAAAATCCAGCTAATATTGTCCACAACCATATCCGCCTTTTGTTACAACCCGCTGGTGTGATAAGATGAAGGATATTATACTGTTTTGAAATGAGTACACTTTATGCGGCTAAAATCCTTTTACGCCAAAACAATGACAGAGGCGATGCAAATGGTTCGTGAGACACTCGGCGAAGATGCGATCATCGTAGCAACCCGCGAGGAAAAAGGCGGCCCATCACGCGGCGGCAGCGTGCGCGTCACTGCGGCTATCGACCCTTCTGATTATGATGAACATGCCTTTGATGAACAAAGCTACCGCGACGAATCTGGCCACGCCCCCGCATTTGAAACCCACGGACGCACCTCCGCGACATCCGCCGATACATGGCTGCAATATGATGACGAACAGGACGAAAATGCCGTCGCCGAAGAAATCACTGACGCCATGCTCCGCCATTCAGTCCCCGAAGACGTCATGGATCAAATCCTATCATGCGCCACCGTCGTGGGTTTTGAACAACCAGGCGTAGCGATGGTCGCCGCCATCGAACATCTCTTCGAATTCACCCCCCTGCCCAACACCGCCACCGATGCCCCCATCATGTTTGTCGGCGCACCAGGCGCAGGGAAAACTTTAGCGGTTGCAAAAATGGCCGCACGCGGTGTGATGAATGGCTTAAAAATCGGCGTAATCTCCACCGATACGGTCCGCGCAGGCGGCATAGAGCAACTCGCCGCCTTCACAAAATTACTGCGCATTGATGTCCAAAAAGCCGACACGCCCGAACGATTAGCAAACGCAATCGAATCCCTGCGCCATTGTGATCAGATTCTAATTGATACCGCAGGCATGAACCCATTTAACACCGACGATGTCAAACGCCTCGCCAAACTCATCGGCGCCGCGCAAACCCACCCGTATCTGGTCATGCCCGCGGGCATAGACGCCGATGAATCGGGTGAAATTGCACGCGTGTTCGCCACCATCGGCGCACACACCATAATCCCCACCCGCATCGACATCGCTCGCCGCCTCGGTGGACTACTCGCCGCCGCCCACCAAGGCGGCATGAATTTTGCAGATGCCTCCAATACGCCCAAAGTGGCGGATGGATTATTCTCGCTAAATCCAAAAACTTTGTCTAAACTCTTAATGCCCTCGGCCTATCGCGATATCGCATCAAGCGACACATCACGAAACGCACAGAGAAAATCAGGAACGTAAAAATGAGTGATACAAACACCAGAGAACAAACTGCCCCCCCCACATTCCGCCGTGCTAAAAACATTTTGGCCGTAGCGAGCGGTAAAGGCGGCGTTGGCAAAACTTGGTTTTCGGTCACACTCGCCCACGCCCTCACCAAAATGGGCAAAAAAGTCCTGCTCTTTGACGGAGATTTAGGCTTGGCAAACGTTGACGTTCAACTCGGCCTCATGCCAAAACGCGATTTAAATGACGTGATTCGCGGACGCCTTGGCCTCGATAAAGTCATACAACATTACGATGAAGGTGGATTTGACATCATTGCGGGTCGTTCCGGCCAAGCATCCCTCTCCGCCCTCCCCAGCCAGCGTTTGGCACATTTGCGTGACCAACTGCTCGAAGTCTCCGACAATTATGATATCGTCATCGCTGATCTTGGGGCAGGCGTTGACCGCACCGTGCGCATGTTATCGGCCACAGCGCTCCGCACCATCCTCATCACCACCGATGAGCCAACGTCATTAACCGATGCTTATGCGTTCATCAAACTCGGTAACGCCGCAGGCATGTCAAAAAATGTCAGCATCGTCGTCAACCAAGCCGCAAGCAACAGCGAAGGCGAAAAAACTTACAACACCTTGCTCAAAGCATGTTCAAATTTCTTGCGCCTGCAACCGCCAATGGCGGGCATTATCGGCCATGACCCAAAAGTCAAAGACTCTATTCGCCACCAAACGCCCATCCTCATCCGCTCCCCTAATTCGGACGCCGCCGAAGATGTCGAAGCCATCGCCCGCCACGTCTGGAAAGAAATGGCCGAAGCCCGCAAAGACCTCGCCAGCGCTTAACATGGGCACTTCGCGTGAACGGTCTTTATAAACGCAGCCAAAACAGCGTATAATAAAATCATGAGTGACGCGCAAATTCCCAAAAATGTGTTGAATGTCCCACGGCAAAATTTACCGAGCAACACAGATTCGCAAAACCAACCCGCCCGTCAAAATGTCGAAATCGTAAACGCCCCCGAAAATATTCGCGAAGAACAGCGCAACACGCAAACCACCACCCGCATCCAAGGCAAAGTCGTCCGCCACAACGAAGACGGCTCCATCCGCATTAAAACGGAGCGCGGCAACATTGACGTGCGCGTCCCCGAAAACCAAGCCAAACCGCCTGAAGGCACACGCGTAGAAATTGAAATTCCGCCAACGCAGCCTCCCAAACAAAATCACGCCGCCGAAACCTCGCAACCGCGCACCACCGAAACTCAGCAGCCAGCGACAACAATAAAAACCGCCACCATTCGCGAACTTCCACCCGAACTCATTAAACCAACAGCACAGCCCAATACCCGCACATACTCAACCCCCATAGAACTCACCGTTAGCAACCCGGAAAACCGATCATCCGATGTATTACAACCAAACATCATAACGCGTCCCGTCGATCCAAATGCGCCACAAATCCTATCCCAAACTCTGCCGCCGCAAGGAACAATCATTCGCCTTGCCCCCACACAAAGCCTCCTCCCATCACCGAGCCCGCAAATCATTAATCAATCCGTAAATTTTACAGCTGAAAAAATCTTGAGTTTGCCTGAACCTCCTGCACCACTCGTAACCTTGGCGCAACAAAACACGCCCCAAACCATCACCGATTTAATCGCCTTAAAAACGCCAGCAACCCAAAACAACCCCCTGCCCGAAACAGCTCTGCCGCCAACCACACCGCAAATTATTACACCACGCGGCGCGGCGATATTTCAAACCATCACCGCCGTGCAAAACACGCCAGTGCTCTCCATTACAAATGCGACCATCGACACGCCAAATGCCACGCCGCCAAAAATCAAACCACAAACATTCAACGCGCAAATCATATCTGCCGCGCCGCCGCGCATCATTTTCACCGAAAGCGGCGCGATCAAACCCGATACACAAAACATGATCCTGCAAAACCAAAAAGCTGGCAACATCACCGGCATTGTCACCAACATCACCGCCACCGACCTTCCCGTACTCACCATATTTTTTCCGAAATGGGGCGTTCAGCAACAATTTACAATGCAATTCCCATCGGAAAATATCGCGTTAGGCACGCAAATCCAAATTGCCCCGCAAAATATTGCACAAAACCAGATCACCAACATCCAAAGCCCAGCCGCAACTCTCCCCCTCCCTGTACTGCTTGCTCCGCAACCGTGGCCTTTAATGAATGATCTATTACAAACCCTACAGCAAGTCGCCCCCGCCACCGCGCAAAGCCTCATCAACATAACACCATCCCCCGCTAGCCCCGCACAAATGGGACCCGCGATCATGTTTTTTATCGCCGCCATTCGCGGCGGAGATATCACTCAGTGGCTCGGCACCAAAGCCACCGACATTTTAAAAACAAGCCGTAGCGAAAATATACTAAACCGTCTATCCACCGAAGGATCAACGCTAAACCGCATAGCATCCGAAACCACCCCTCAAGATTGGCGCGCCGCAAATGTTCCATTATATCATGACGGCGACATGCACAAAATCGCGCTCTATTACAAACATGAACGCGAAGACAACAATGATGGAAAATCAGCCCTGAAAGGCACACGCTTTGTCTTTGATCTCGCATTGGAAAATATGGGTAAAGTCCAGGTCGATGGCCTGTTTCGCCCTCATTCCGATATGGGTAAGCGCTTGGACCTTGTCCTGCGCACGGAAGAATTCTTTGCCGAAAACACCAAACGCGAAATGCGCCGCATCTATGCCAACGCCCTGCGCGAAACAGGCGTAAGCGGCGAACTATCCTTCCAAAACAACCCAGAAAGCTTCGTCACCATTCAAGCCAAAAAAGTCACCGCACTGGGCGTAAACGCCTAAAACTCCAGTGTATCGCGATCATTTCGAATATCACGCACGCTATCCACTCGCGTAAGCCACGCTGGCTTTTCCCAGTTCTGAATAGCATCCTTGATATCTTTAAACCCTTCAAAATTTTCAGGCCGTGGGCATTTCACAAATACCTCGCCCTTGTGTTGTACAATTTGCACCATATTATTAAGCCGCCTCAAACCGCTTTCATTCAAGCGTCGAAGCGGATCTCTCCCAAAAGTCGGCCAATTAAGCATATCATGCAAACTCTTTTTTGTCGGTGCGCAAGGCAATGCTTTATATTGTTGTACGGCCTGTTCAAAAACTTCGGGAGAATACCAGTTATATTCATTTTCATCCGTAAATTGCATCCAGTTTGTTTCAGGGACACCAGCCCAGCCCGCAGGCGCATGCCGCCCATTAAAAAACACTCGAAACAAACGTCCATCACCATCGACCATAAAATCAGTACAATCAATTTTAGCCAAACTGCGAGCGAATGTCACACGCACATATTCACGAATAATCGCAATCGCCTCATGCCATTCTTCTTGCCAGTCCCGTATCGCTTGAGCAACCTGCTCGTCATCAACGCGAAACAATGCATATTTCGCCTTGTAAATCTCTGGTATAACAGGATTACGCACCCTACTATGACCTGAAATTTTTTGAAATAATTTCTGAATCATAATGACTTTATAATAAAAACACCGACGACTTTGTCAACAAACTAAATGCTTTACCGCAAGAATGTTTACTCAAATAATCTTAAACACCCTTCCACACCTACAAGATAGAAAAATTTCATTCACCCTCTCCTTGCGCCCGCTGAAAACCTTCAATCGCAATCGCATCCAAATCATCCGATTCCTTTTTTTCCAGTATTTTTTGCGCCGCTGCTTTACGGCGTTCATCCGTAATTTCAATCTTCTTCATCTCATTAAACGCCGCCCTCATATCATCGCGCGCCTTTTCAATACGCACATTGAGAATTTTAAGAGCATCATCAATATCGGACACGCGTACCTTCACCGCGTTAGAATATGGCCCAAAATAACTCAGCATCTCAATGCCAAAATCATTCATTTTTTCCTGCTCAATCACCAATTGCTCCAGCATCTGCCCCTTTTGCGCAGTCAATTCCTCGGCTTGGCGATATAATTCCGCCAGCAATTTCTGGCGTTGGTCCAGCGCATGTTTGCGCACGCGAATAAGCCCATCAAGATCAGCCGCCATAACTCATCCCCACAATCTGCGCCAACCGCTCAAAGCCATCCTCAATGCTGGTGCGCTCATCCTTATGTTGCGTCAGGAAAGCCTCAATTTGCGGATAAATCACCAACGCCTCATCCACCGCCGGATCCGACCCTTTACGATACGCGCCAAGCCGTATCAATTCAGCCATATCCTCATACGTGCTAATGATGAGTTTTGCGCGGCGAATAATATCATTCTGCTCATCATTCAACACTCCGGGCATCGAACGCGATATAGATTTTAAAACATCAATCGCCGGATACCGCCCGCGATCGGCAATGCTGCGATCCATTACAATATGCCCGTCAACTATCCCACGCACCGCATCCGATATCGGTTCATTATGATCATCCCCCTCCACCAGCACCGAAAACAGCCCCGTAATAGAACCCTCCCCCGGCGCGCCAGGCCCCGCACGCTCTAATAATCGCGCTAATTCTCCGAATGTCGTGGGCGGATAACCTTTGGATGTAGGCGGCTCCCCCGCACTTAATCCAATCTCGCGCTGCGCCATCGCAAAACGCGTTACCGAATCAATCAAACACAGCACTTTCTTGCCCTGCCCGCGAAAATACTCCGCCGTCGCGAGCGTCACATAAGCCGCCTGCCGCCGCATCAATGCTGGCTCATCGCCTGTCGCCACAATCACCACCGAACGCGCTAGCCCATCCACGCCCAGATCATCTTCCAAAAACTCCTGCACCTCACGTCCACGCTCCCCGACCAGCCCGATCACAGAAACATCCGCAGTCGTATAACGCGCCATCATCGAAAGCAAAACCGACTTCCCCACACCAGAGCCAGAGAAAATCCCCATCCGTTGCCCTTCGCATGTCGCGGTGAAGCTATTCACCGTGCGCACCCCCAAATCTAACTGCGCCCCCAAACGTTGCCGCGAATGCGGCGGCGGCGGCTTATTTTTAAGCAATATCGGATGTCCCCCTTGATGCAGTGGCCCAAGCCCATCAATCGGCTCCCCCAAACCATTAATCACCCGTCCCAACCAACGTTCATCAGGCGTAATGCTCGGTGGCGTGTTTTCAATATAAGCGCGACACCCTAGCCCCACACCCTCAAGCGTACCAAATGGCATCAGCAACGCATGCCCATCCTTAAACCCCACAACCTCGCACACAATGCTCATGCCCGAATCTGGCCGCAAATGCACATGCGATCCAATCGAAAGCCCCGCACCAAACCCCGCAATTTCCACCAAAAGCCCAAGGATCTTCGTCACCTCGCCATATACATGCGTGTGCGTCAATTTCGCAATCTGCGCTTCAACTTGTTCGGCCAAACGATCCATACCCCATTATAAAGCACCACACACAAAAGGCGTAGCGTGTTTTATAATTTATTTATTGACATATTTTGTATATTTGTGTAGTTTACTTAAAAACACAAGGATAAAACATGCACATTATTTTAACAGGCTCAAATGATCCAAAATTCATAGCTTTAGCGAGCGCACTAAAAAGCCATCTTGAAGGCCATACATTTAGCCACGTCGATGCAAATAAACTTACGGTCTCAAGCGCGGAACAGGCAGATTTATTTATTTGCGCACACCGCTTCGACAATAACAAAAATCAAAAATCCACTTTACAAAAAATTAGCCAGGAATTATCGAAAACCACCTTGGCTATCCCTCTGGATCTTTCACCGATAAATCTATCAACAGATACTTCCCAAAAAACAAAAACTGACCCCAGTGCCGATTTTGTTACCAATGAATCATTAGCCGATTTAGATTCAAAGACATTATTACCCTACATTGTAAAAGCATTGAGCCAAGCAAATGCTATTTATGATGCAAAAAAAGCAAGTGCTGCAAAAACAGAACATACTGAGAATAAGAAAAATGCAAGTGCTGCAAAAACAGAACATGCTGAGAATAAGAAAAAAAATAAAAGGGTCAACCATTTATACCCCATTACTGCCGAGCAAAATATCCAAGGCACCCCCCATAAAGTTAGCCTCCGCTTGGCTGAACATTTTATACTTCAATCATTAATTGATAACGCAGGCCAACAAACTATTCCTGGCTTCCAACTAAGAGAGAATTTCAATTCACAAAACGATTACCCAGAATTAAAGGAAGGCTCTGTTCATTACTTTATAAAAAACCTAAGGTCTAAATTAGTTGATCTTTTTGATCTAAACGCTCTTGAGCACCCCACCTCCATAATAGAAGGTCATACAGGCGGCCATACAAAAGTGGGATACGAATTAGATTCACAAATATCGCAACAACTCGTAATCACCGAAACCTAACAAGTGCAGGCAATATGCCTCATAGATAATTCAGATAGGTCAACAACTTAAAATGAAAATCATTTTCACCGGATCAAATGATCCCAAATTCCGAAACATGGTAACTGCTTTGAGAAACGTACTTGAAGGCCATGAAATCACCTTTGTTGATACAAAACATATAACCAAAAACAGATCCAAAGAATACAAAAATGCCGACCTATTCGTATGCGCACACCATCATACCCCAAATGCGCAATACGCTGATCCATTTAAGCCCGCCTCTGCCATTGAAGTCATATTAAAAAACTACAAAAAAGCAACGTTAGGCATCCCCACAAATTTATCCCCCAAAGAAGCGAATAAGATTAAAACTGAAATGCACGCTGATTTCATTACAGCCGAACCCTTATGCGAACTCAACTCAAATATACTGAAGCTCTATATTTTAAACGCATTGGAACAAGCACCCGCCATAAATGAGGCGAAAAAAACACGCCGTCACGCATCAAAAAAATCCACAGCTCCGACCACAGATGACATTGAAAAAGAAAAACAAAAAGAACTCAATCAAAAATTAAATACCATCACTGCCGAGTTAGGTATGGAAGGCAGCGCTCAAACAATTGAAATCCCTGCTGTCGTTAATTTCATCTTACAAAAACTGATGAACAATGCCCCTCAAGACATAAAAATCAATGGCCAACAACTTAGGGAAGAATTTAACAATCAAAGCGGGTTTCTTCCTATATCAGAAAGCAGAATTCGTCATGAACTGTCTAAGACAAAATCTTTATTAAACAAGCTGTTCAAAAAAATTGGCCTTGATAAAACCCACACAGATTGCATTTTCACAGGAAAAACAGGCTCTACGACTGACGGCTATAGTATGGACCCGTTCACTGCACGACAGCTTATTATCACTAAAGTGGAAGAAAAGGCACCCGCGCCCCCTAAACCTATAAAATATAAGCCCAAAATCACTGCCGCACAAATAGGCATTGAAGGAAACAACACACGAATTAGTTTAAATAAAACTCAACATTGGGGATTAAATCACCTTATGTCATTTCCTGATGGTCAACGCGTTAGCAGCATGGATTTAGCAAAAGAATACAACAAAACAAACACCCCCAACATCACTCGATCAAGTATGAAGGAAGCTATACGCAATATAAGAGAAGCTCTAAATCATCTGTTTAACGAGTGTGGCATGAAAATAACTGCCGAAGAATGCCTGATTGCCAAGAAAGCTGGATACGCCCTAGACCCCGAAATCGCTAAAATGCTTGAAATACATGTACTTGACAACGTGTAACCACCAATGATTAACAAACATTTAGCCTCTTTAAATTTAAAATTTGTACAAATCGTTAATTTTTGTTAATATTAATTAAGATTAACGCCTCACAACTTTTAATTTGAAAAGGAATTTTCATGCGCGTACTCCTCGTAGAAGACGATACCTCCACCGCGAAATCGATTGAACTCATGCTGAAATCCGAAGGCTATGTCATCGACACCGCCGATTTGGGCGAAGATGGTCTCGAAATTGGAAAAATTTATGAATATGACATCATTATCCTCGATCTGATGTTACCGGATATGGATGGCTACGACGTGCTAAAATCCCTGCGCGACGCTAAAGTCGAAACGCCGATCCTCATCCTCTCCGGCCTCACGGAATTGGACAATAAACTCAAAGGCTTGGGCTATGGCGCGGATGATTACCTCACCAAACCATTTGATAAACGTGAACTCGTCGCACGAATCCAAGCCATCGTGCGCCGCTCTCAAGGCCATTCACAAAGCGTGATTGAGACAGGCAAAGTCAAAGTCAACCTCGACAGCCGCACCGTGGCCGTCAACGATAAACCGCTCCACCTAACAGGCAAAGAATACGGTATTATCGAACTGTTATCGCTGCGCAAAGGCTCAACGCTCACCAAAGAAATGTTCCTCAACCATCTTTATGGCGGTATGGACGAGCCCGAAGTAAAGATCATCGACGTCTTTATCTGCAAACTCCGAAAAAAAATCCAAGACGCCGCCGATGGAGAAAACTATATCGAAACCGTATGGGGCCGTGGCTACGTTCTTCGCGACCCACAAAAAAGCGAAACCGGCAAAGCCGCCGCGGGTTAACCCTGCAATATGGATGTCAACTCATCACTACTCATTCTAAAAATCGCCAAAATTATGGCGATTTTTCTTTGTTTAGGTTTTATACTTTCCTATGGCGCACGCCAAAACTGGCTGATGGATTTATTCAGCCATTTCGTCATTCAATATTTTGTTTTTGGATTAATACTCGCAATTATATTTGCCATTTTCCAAAGCTGGACTTTAGCGTTGATGTGCTTAATTGTGGCTAGCATAAGCGTCTACAACCTAGAGCCGCGCTTCAAACAACAAGCCAGTTCACAAAACGCACATACGATAACAATTGCGCAATATAATCAATTCCACGCCACCAAAAACCACGACGCCATGATAGAATGGCTCAAAAACAATGCCGCTAATTTTGACATTGTGACAATTCAAGAAATCACGCCAGAAGTAGTTAAATCCCTGCAATCTCTCAACGATATCTACCCTTATCAATTCCCCGAAAGCCCTACAAAACATGCTGATGTATATATCATAAGCAAACATAAAATCATTGCGGGAGAAATCATTGATACCTCATCCCCCGGTTTGCCATCAAAAACTGGCTTCCATGCAAGAATTGAAATCGCAGGCTTAACCGACCCTTTATCATTTTACACAATCCACACAAAATCCCCAATGAGTAAAAAACGCTTCAAGCAACGCAATCAAGAACTCTCACACATGGCGAACCTCATCGAATCTGATAGCAGTAAAGCCATAATTTTCACCGGTGATTGGAATATCTCACCCTACAGCCCGCATTTCAAATCAATGCTCATAAAATCGAAACTATCTCATAGATACAATGGCTTATGGCCACCAACCACATGGCCATCAATATTTTTAGCACACTTCCTAAAAATTCCGATAGACCACATTTTGGCCTCTGACAAGCTTCATTTAAAAAATTATTCCACCATTGGCGCCATGCGATCAGACCATCACCCCATCATCGCTGAGTTTGCCTTTGACAAAAAACTCGGCTCAAAGGAATAATACCGCCGCAATAATTACGACTGTACAGGCACATATAGGCCACATACCTTGGGCTCATTCGCAGGAATAGAATCTCCCAATTGGGCACCATCAATAAATTCAGATTGTATATTATCTACTACATCTTGACGGCTACTAAAAACGGCAACCCCTTTTGACTGTTGCTGGTAAAGCGCAGGATTAACATTTTTATCCCATACCAATCCCAAATCTATAGCTTCTGTTTTTGTAATCATAATATATTTCCTTTTTGTTTTTCGATAAAAAAATAATCTACAAAACCCTATAACCTATGTCAAACAATTTTTAATTTTGTGTCCATCCGCTTTCATCTGTGGTTAAATACGCCATGATCTGGACAATCCCCAACATCATGACAATGGCGCGTATTTTACTTCTGCCCTTTGTCATTGCCTGTTTCTATGCCGAAAGTCACTTCGGCGCGCTCGCCATATGGATTTGTTTCACCCTCTACGCGCTCGCCTCCATCACCGATTTCCTCGACGGATGGGCGGCACGAAAATTCAATCAAATCAGCCCATTCGGCACATTCCTTGATCCGATCGCTGATAAAATATTCGTCGGCGTCATCCTCGTTTTGTTAATCGCATTCGAAAGACTCGAAGGGCTGTGGCTCCTACCCGTACTCGCCATATTCACACGAGAATTTCTTATCTCTGGCTTACGCGAATTTCTTGGTCCCCACAACGTCCAAATGCCCGTCACCAAACTCGCCAAATGGAAAACCACCGTGCAAATGCTCAGCCTTGGCGTGCTCATCCTCGCGCCTTTATCCCCGCTCCTACTCACCGTCGGACAATGGAGCTTGCTCCTCGCCGCCACTCTTACGGTGATAACCGGCTGGAGTTACTTAAAAACAGGCATGGATTTTATCCGCAAAATGGCGTAAAAATACGCCTATGTTCAATCTTTACAAACTCGCCCGCCCATTAATCTTTAAAATGGATGCGGAAAAAGCCCACGGCTTAACCATCAAAGCCCTCAAAAGCGGCGCACTTCCCGCATGCAAAATCGTGCGCGATGATGCTCTCCTTCAATCCTTATGGGGTCTGAACTTCAATAACCCTGTCGGTCTCGCCGCTGGCTTTGATAAAAACGCCGAAGCCATTGAAGGCATAAGCAAAATGGGTTTTGGTTTCATCGAAGTCGGCACCGTCACCCCCCTGCCTCAGGACGGCAACCCCAAACCACGAATTTTCCGCGCCCCCAAACACGAAGCGATCATCAACCGCATGGGCTTTCCCAATGGCGGCCTTGATATATTCAAAACTAATCTCGCCGCGACCACACGTAAAGATAAAATCATCGGCATCAATATCGGCATGAACAAAGCGCAAACCAATCCCGCCGCCGATTACACCACGCTCATTCACGCCCTCGCGCCCATGGCCGATTACATCACCATTAACATTTCATCCCCCAACACCCCCGGCCTGCGCGACCTCCAAAGCCGCGCACCGCTCCTCGCCCTCATCACCGCGATCAAGCAAGCACTCGCGACAACATGCGGCCAAAACACGCCACCATTGCTCGTCAAACTCGCCCCTGACCTCAACGAAGATCAGCAAAAAGAAATGGCGCAAGTCGCAACCGAAAGCGGCATTAACGGCCTCATTCTCGGCAACACCACACTTGATCGACCCGAATTTTTGCCCGATGATTTCCGCGCCCAACCCGGCGGCCTCAGCGGTCAACCGTTAACCGCCAAATCAACCCAAATTATCCATAATTTTTACGCCTTAACCAACGGCGCAATTCCCATCATCGGCGTAGGCGGCATTTCAAACGGAGCTGAGGCTTACGCCAAAATTAAAGCAGGCTCATCCCTCGTGCAACTCTACTCCGCGCTTGTATATAAAGGCCCTACGCTCATAAACACAATCAATACACAACTGCTCGAATTATTAAAGGCCGACGGCCACACCAATATCACCCAAGCCATCGGTGCAGATCATGGATAAACAAAAAAAATCCGGCACGTTCCTCATAGTTGGCATATTTATTGCAACGCTCATAACAACCAGCTTAAGCTTCTTATCGCTGAAACTGGCGATGTTATCATTGGGCGTGTTTGCTTTCGGGCTCACCTTAGCTGTTGAATTTTCCCGCCGTAGGCAATGGGAGAACAACACCGAAAAACGCTTTGATTTAATAGATAAAAAACACACTGCGTTCGCCGACACTCAGGCACAAAATACGAAAGATATCTATATGTTGAAAAAAATATTACAGGGACTAAAACTACATAAACCCAGCGCCCCAGGCCCCATCACACAAAAAGCCGATACATTCGCAAATATTTTAAAAACCACAGCACCACTCCCAAAGGAAGTCGCGAATCCTAAGGCCACAGCACAACCAAAGCAAAAAATACCGCCCAAAATCGTACCCAAAATCAAAAATGTCAGCGGCTTTGATAACTTCGACACCATCAGCGACAACGTCATTCATGAATTGATCGAACACGCTCTCGCTGAAAATGACATCAACGTTTTCATACAACCCATCGTCCGCCTCCCCCAACGCCAAATTCGCTTTTACGAAATGTTCGCCCGCATCCGCGCCCGCCCCGGTCAATATATCCCCGCCAGCCGCTATATGAAAGTCGCCGAGCAAGACAACAACGATGACAAAATCGACAATCTTCTGCTCTTGCATGGCCTAAACATCATCAAAAACAGCGCCGATCTGCAAAACGCCACACCTTTTGTGTTAAACATCAAACGCAGCACTCTTAAAAATCCAGATTTTATGAAGTGCGTCCTAAATTTCATTCAACAAAATCGCGCGCTTGCTAACCGCCTAGTTTTTGAAATTCAACATAAAGATTTCGATACGCTACAGCCCGCATTCCTAGAAATTATACGTGGTATGGGTCAATTAGGTTGCGCTTTTTCACTCGATCATGTGCAAAGTTTAAAGCTGGATATTTCCAATCTGCAACGTTTCAAAATTCGCTACATCAAAATCATAGCAGCAAAAATGCTTGAACACACCATTGACAAAAAAACGCTCACACAATTTCAACGCGAAAAAAATGCGCTGGAATCAAACGGTATCGGCGTGATTGTCGAACATATCGAAACCGAAAAACAAATGCGCGACCTTCTTGATTTTGACATTCACTATGGTCAAGGCTACCTCTTCGGCAAACCCGACCTCGAACGCGCTTACACCAACAAAAACAACGACGGCTGGGCGGCAGAATAAAAAAATTGCATAATAAATTTTCACATGCTACATAATTCATATGACATATTCAAATGCAAGTTTTTTTGAACGCCATTGGCTCGCAGCATGCTGTACTACGGGCATACTATGCGCTGTCGCTTCGTCGTTAGGCACCACATGGTATCACAACGCGCAAGAGCCAAGCGTCGATATAATCACCGTAGCCACTTCAAACCATACAGAACAATCTGCCCAATCCAGCCCTGCAATAAACACCCTTAGCCCTTTCGCGATTGTTGCCCCGGCAAGAACCGCCTCCAAAGATGCTCCCGAAGCTGAAAACCAAGAATCAGAACCAGAAGCATCCCGAATATACGACTATGCATCTAGTGAAAATGTTTCACCATCATTTGAAGAAACGAGAGAGGAAAGGAGTGCTAGATGGAAAGCTGAACGCGAAGCAAAGTGGATAGAACAATACGGCAATTTTGAAATACCGCCATACTTTGAAATCAATGATGAAGAATATTACTGCACGCCTGAGACATACAAAAAGGAATTCACCTGTGATTCCACAGTGCATGCAGACAGCACGGTAAAATTTGAGCTCACTACACAGGGCAATAATGCATACGCGCTTCTCCAAAACACTAGAAAGACACACGCCGATGGAACAGAAGCAATTATTATTTACTCAACATCGCGACAAAAAAATATGATAGAAGCGGGACAATATGATCCTGATAACCTGCAACAATATACCTACAGAAAAGACATAGTAAACCGTGAAACTGGCGTCAGAAATACGTTTATTTTCAACGCATCAGGCGAATTAAACTCATTGAGACGAAGAACACCAGAGGAATCCATTGATGTTGATCTCTCATCTCCTGGTGCTGAACAAATAAAGGAGATAAAAACCGTCCATAATAAAAACAAAATCATAACATATTGCAACGTCGATGGCTTAATTACCAATGTTGTAAAACCGAATGAATTCGGATATGAGGACAATGAAAACATCCATCCCGAAAAAATCGGTCAACCATGCCCATCACTTCAGGATTTAGGCTTATCCCTACCATAAAACCTCACCTCATCCGCCTTAAACAAAACACAACACATTTAAATATGTAGGCACGCACCTATCCCAATCACCCTTATCACTGTGGTTTAAATTCCCAAACAACTTGAACAAACAAACATATCTGCGTTAATCTGTGTGCTCTGCGGTTTATTTAAAAAGGGATTGATATGAAATATTTTTGGCTATTGGCAGTTTTCGTTTTCGTCACACACCCAACACATGCGCAAGAGCCAACCATCGCCGAAGCCTCCGCCTCTGCATCATCCCCCGCTGCTCCCGCCCCCGTGCACGCCATCGCGCTCCACGGACAGCCAAAATACCCCGCCGATTTCACGCATGTCTCCTACGTCAACCCCAACGCCCCCAAAGGCGGTACGCTCAAACTCAACGCCATCGGCACATTTGATTCGCTAAACCCCTTCATCATCAAAGGCACCCCCGCCGCAGGCCTGAACTTCCTCCGCTCCGGCTTTGTCTATGAAAGCCTGATGCAAAACGCGTGGGATGAACCATTCACGCTTTATGGCGTTCTCGCGCAAAGCATCGAAATGCCCGAAGACAAATCATGGGTCGCCTTCAATATCCGCCCCGAAGCCACATGGGCCGACGGCAAACCCGTCACCGCCGCCGATGTTAAATGGACATTCGAAACCCTCACCACCCAAGGCCAACCCTTCTACAGAGCCTATTACGGTGACGTCGCATCCGTCGAATCCCTCACCGACAAACGCGTCAAATTCACCTTCAAAGTTGCAGGCAACGCCGAACTCCCCCTTATCGTTGCTGAAATGGCCATCATGCCCAAACATTTCTGGGAAGCCGAAGGGCGCGAATTTAACAAAAGTACCCTGGAACCCCCCCTCGGTAGCGGCCCATACAAAATCGGTAAAGTCGATGCCGGACGCTCCATCGAATATATCCGCCGCGATGACTGGTGGGGCAAAGACCTCGCTCTATTCAAAGGCTTCAATAACTTCGATCGCGTCCAATATGATTATTACCGCGATGACAATGTCTCCCTCGAAGCATTCTTTGCGGGTGAATTTGATGTCCAGATCGAAAATACTGCAAAATTGTGGGAAACCGCATACAACGCCGCCCCGGTCATGGATGGCCGCATTATCAAAGAAGAAATCGAAAATAAACGCCCCGCCGGCATGCAAGCCTTCATCTACAACACCCGCCGCCCATTATTCGCCGACAAAGCAGTGCGCAAAGCTCTCGCCTACGCCTTTGATTTTGAATGGTCAAACAAACAATTCGCCTACGGGGCATACACCCGCACCGACAGTTATTTCGAAAATTCCGAACTCGCCAGCAGCGACTCCCCCCCTCAAGGCAAAGAGCTTGAAATACTGGAACGCTTCCGCGGCCAAATCCCCGACGAAGTATTCACCACCCCATATAAAGCCCCTTTGACCGATGGCTCTGGCAATGCGCGCGCCAATCTTCGCCAAGCCATAAAGATCCTCGATGATGCGGGCTGGACACTCGGCGAAGACGGAATCCGCACCAAAGACAGCAAACGCCTGCAATTCGAAATCCTCGACGCTAACCCGCAATTTGAACGATGGGTTCTCCCCTTCATCAAAAACCTCAAGCGCATCGGCGCCGAGGCCAATTTCCGCGTCGTCGACAGCGCCCAATATCAAAACCGCATGAATGATTTTGACTTTGATATGACCATCTCCAGCTTCGGCCAATCCGACTCCCCCGGCAATGAACAGCGCGATTTCTGGGGCAGCGAAAAAGCCGACCAAACTGGTTCACGCAATTATATCGGCGTAAAAAATCCCGCGCTCGACAAATTAATAGAAGAACTAGTACAAACCAAAAGCCGCGAAGAATTAACCACCATCGTCCGCGCTATGGACCGCATCCTCCTCAGCGAATATTACGTGATCCCCATGTGGCACTACAATAAATGGCGCATCGCCCACTGGAGCCATATCTCCCGCCCCGATCCCCTCTCCGACATCTCCCCCCTCATCAGCCAAACTTGGTGGTATGCCGACGCAAATAAAGCAGGTAATTAGGTCATTGAGTAATTTAATAAAAAATATGATTGTCGCTTGTATATCCTTTTTGACAAGGCGCAAGCGACGACGAATAGGAAACCTATTTTAGGAGTGCAGCAACGCTGTCAAAAAGGATATACAAGTGAAAATCGCGATTGCCATCCCTGCGCGCTATGCCTCCACCCGTTTTCCGGGTAAGCCACTCGCGCTCATCGCGGGGCAAACCATGCTCAGCCGTGTCGTCAACCTTGCACGCGAAGCCGCCGCCGATCACAACAACATCGATATATTCGTCACCACCGAAGATCAACGCATCGCCAACCACGCCCAAACGCTGAGCGTAGAATGCGTCCTGACTGATGATAACTGCGCCACAGGCTCTGATCGCGTCCTCGCCGCCCTTAAAACACGCAAATCAGACGCTGATTTCGTCCTCAACCTCCAAGGCGACGCCCCCTTCACACCGCCCAAAGCCATCCACGCGCTCATCAAAGCTTTCGAGCACAACCCCGAAGTTGTCACCCCCCTCCATACACTAAGCTGGAGCGATCTAGACCATTTACGCGAAGCCAAAAAAACCACCCCCTTCAGCGGCACAACCGCCATCATCGATGCCAACAACAAAGCATTGTGGTTTTCTAAAAGCATCATCCCCGCCATCCGCA
>JBBKXA010000126.1:0-2619 GCA_037969235.1 Bdellovibrionales bacterium
GGGTGATCAAGATCACTGCTGGTGACAAAGAGTTCTGGCTGGCTGATAAATGGTTTTTGCATGACCAAAGATACCAAATATTCTTGCCTTTGGGAATCTTCTAGTTATGCTGAGGTCTCCATTGTATGAATCTTTTTTAATTTTAGGTATATAATTCATAAGTGTAGCAGAAAAACATTACAAGAATTAATTTTATAAATTGCGAATTTTAATGTATCGGCACATCCATCAAGTGTTTATTCAACGCGAAATGCACCGCAATCGCCGCTATATATCCGAGCGCTAAAACGGGTGTCCATTTTAAGTGGCTCATAAAGGTGTATTTGCCCTTCGCCGCGCCCATCAACGCAACCCCCGCCGCCGATCCGATCGAAAGCATAGAACCTCCAACCCCCGTAGTTAGCGTAATCAACAGCCACTGAAAATGATCCATATCAGGATTCATCGACAGCACAGCAAACATAACGGGAATATTATCAATCACCGCCGAGGCAACACCGAGCGCAATGTTGGTCATGCTCGGCCCAAACCCATCATACATTCCCACCGAAGCCATCTCCATGTAGCCAAGGAAAGTCAGGCCGCCCACGGAGAAAATAACCCCGTAGAAGAACAACAATGTATCCCATTCCGCCCCTTTAACGAGGTGAAGGACATCAAAGCTTTCTTCGGTTTTGCCAGACCCGCGCATTTGCACATAATATGAAAGAATCATCAACGCTGATAAGCCAGCCATCATCCCTAAAAACGGTGGAAGGCCAAGAAATTGTTCGCATGACACAGCCGTGGCAATTGTAGAAATGCCGAGGAATATCGTGCGTTTAGCGCCAACTTTTAACCGAACTTCTTCCGAAATAGGTGAGGGTAAATCTTTGGGGATGAAAAAGCTCATAATAAGTGCTGGAATAATAAAATTGACAGCTGACGGCAAAAATAAATCAAAAAATTCAAAGAAATCAACCTTTCCTGCCTGCCAAACCATAAGCGTTGTAATATCACCGAACGGAGAAAACGCCCCGCCAGCGTTGGCCGCGTTCACCACATTCACACAAGCTATCGCCACAAATTTCGGATCGCGCTTGCCCACCGCCATAATCACCGCGCCCATCACAAGCGCCGTAGTAAGGTTATCCGCAACAGGAGAAAGCAAAAATGCCAAAACCCCCGTCGCCCAGAAAAGCTGGCGCATATTCAAACCAGCTTGAACAAGTTTTACACGCAAAACCGCAAAAACATTACGGTTTTCCATGGTCGTGATATAGGTCATCGCTGCCAACAAAAATAATAGCAACGCCGCGTATTCCTGCAAACCATGAAAAACAGCCCCATGTATTTCTTCGCGCGGAATATTGTAATCCTTGGCCGAAATTGCAATCGTGATCCATATAATCGCCGCGCCCACCATAACGGGCTTCGATTTCGGCAAGTGCGTTTTTTCTTCTAAAAGCACAAATATGTAAGAAACCACAAAAACAAATATACAAAATAACGCACCCGGATGCAGCGGGCTGAACGGTAAGCGTCCGTCCTGTGCATCCTGCCCGATTAAAGTCATATCCGCGCCAACCGCTTCAGAGGCAAGCGCAGGCATGCCGGTAGCAGTCATGAGCAACGCAATCACTGCAAAAATTGATAATCGTGAAAGGAGGTGCAACATGGATAAGCGCTTTCTAATACAAAATTATGAACCCGTAAATTCTCATGCGCAGTATGGAGTGTCAAGGAAAAGCGAAAATAATCGTGTCTTAAAACTTGCATTGTAGTGGATTATGAAATATAAATTATGTATGATAAATAAAAAAATTGCTGGAGGAGGGCTATGTGCCGCTCTTATCGTTATTTTCACCGCCACACAATTTATGGGCAACGACGATGATGAACCCGCGCAAAACGACAAGAGGGTAGGTGCGCCTCAAACTCAAAACACGCCTGCGCCATTTAATAGCGTAGAAATCACACCTGCCGTCCCATGCGATAAAAACGCTCCCAATTATAACGCCTTCGCGGTTGCAAATTGCCCTCCGTCTCCTTCAAAGTCTAAAGAAGTCAATCATGACAGATTATTGATTGAAAATAAAAATTTAGGAAATACTCCTACAAAAGAAGATCAAGTATTCCTCGATAACCCTCATCTAAATGTTAATAATGACAAATTAAAAAATCATAAAGGCGTGCTTCTAAATTGCGTTAATGAAAGTGAGACAACCAAGTCATGTGGCTCTGTTGATGTAAATGGTACGGTGCTCACAGCCCAATTTCGAAAAATCGATGGAGCGGATGTTTTGTTTTCAGAAGAGGCAATGTTTACTGATGAAAGCTCTGTTTACATTGAATATGCATCAGACCGTTATTCTGTTACTCCAGAAAAACAATATTTAGGAAAGAGCATTGTTCTTCAAACATTTATTTCTTCGGATGGTGAAAAATATCAAATCGATAAACGAGGCATAAACATAATGAATTCAAAGTTAGAAGACCCTGGTGCTAGCAATAATATGGAAGCTTTTGAAACGCAAAATGGTAAAATTTTATATTATTATAATTTTAATTCCGATAATAATCCAATTAAAGGCGAGCCCACTGTTTTTCGGTGTGACGAAAAAGGGCACATTACTTATG
>JBBKXA010000127.1:0-4821 GCA_037969235.1 Bdellovibrionales bacterium
ATGGAAGGTGATTTAGAACTCATCACCAAAGCCCTAGCCGACGGCGGCTGGATCGCCAAAATCAAAATGAACGACACCAGTCAATTAGACGGCTTAATGAGCCAAGCCGATTACGATGATTATATTAAAGGTTTGGATTAAAAAAATTTAATTTTATGTGTCATTCCGACCGGAGCAGCATGCGGCGTATTGGAGGAATCTGATACATAAATTGGATCCCTCGACTACGCTCAGGATGACCTAGGGATGACAATGAGAAACAAGGAACAACAAAATGCGCTACTTACCCCAAACACAAAATGCCCGCAAAGAAATGTTAGACGTCATCGGCGCGAAAAATGTTGATGAATTATTTGCCGACATCCCCAAAGCCGCGTTCATTGATGGCAAACTTGACCTCCCCGACCACCAAGGCGAACTTGAAGTCGAACGCTACCTCTCCGCCTACGCCAATCAAAACCACGCCGCTCCCGATGGGCCATTTTTCCTCGGCGCGGGCGCGTATTACCATCATATCCCCGCCAGCGTTGATTACATCATGCAACGCTCGGAATTTCTGACTGCCTACACGCCATACCAGCCGGAAATCGCGCAAGGCACGTTGCAAATGATTTTCGAATTCCAAACCTTTATTGCGCAATTGACCGGCCAAGAAGTCGCCAACGCCTCCATGTATGATGGCGCGACCTCCATGACCGAAGCCGCGCTGATGGCTTTGCGCATTACCAAACGCAATAAAATTGTCCTCGGTAATGCCATTCACCCTGAATATCGCGAAGTCCTCCAATCTTACATGTGGAACTTCGATGGCGAAGTGGAGATCACAGAAGGCGAACCTGACGATACGGCTGCCTGCGTTATCATCCAATCCCCTGATTTTTACGGTCAACCCCACAAATACGAAGCCTTGCGCAAAAAATGCGACGAAACAGGCGCGCTTCTTGTGGTTGTTGTGACTGAAATCGTCTCCCTCGGTCTGCTCCCCGCACCCGTGGAAGCCGACATCGTTTGCGGCGAAGCCCAGAGCATCGGCATTCCCATGGGCTATGGCGGGCCGTATTTAGGATTTTTCGCCTGCCGCGAGAAATATTTGCGCCAAATGCCTGGCCGTCTATGCGGGATCACCGAAGACGCCGACGGCAAGCGCGGCTTTGTGCTGACCTTAAGCACCCGTGAACAACATATCCGTCGCGACAAAGCCACCAGCAACATTTGCACCAACCAAGGGCTATGCGCCCTCGCATTCACCGTGCACATGGCGCTACTCGGCGAAGACGGCATCAAACAACTCGCCGTCCTAAACCACGAAGCCGCCTGCCGCACCGCGGATGCACTAGAAAAAATCGACGGCGTAGAATTGGTCACCAAAAACTTCTTCAACGAATTCACGGTGAAGCTGAGCAAACCCGCCGCCGAAGTCGTCGAAAAATTAGCAGGGCAGGGCATCATCGCCGGCCTAGCGCTAGAGGACAACAAACTCCTCCTCGCCGCTACCGAAATGACGAAGGACGAGGATATCGCTGCATTGGTAGAGGGTCTGAGGGCAGTGTTAGTATGAAATTAAACGATGAAGATTTAAAAAAAACTATAAAAGAAGCTATACAAGCGGAAAGGCTTAATTATAAGTCTAAAAACACTGGTGGTTTCAAATTTATGGATACAATGTCTTTCGTATTCTATTGTGGCGGGTTTATATGTTTGGGATTTGCATTATTCTCTTTTTATGAAATTACAATTTTCCACGCAACGTGTTTGTTCATTATTAGCTACGTAGTTAGCCCTTCTGATGGAGATCGTTACGAAGAGATGGTAAAAGGGATGGCCAAAGACTTAGGTTATATTAGAGCACACTTAGAATTTTTGAGCCTTCGTACAAAATAAAAAGTAAATCATAAAATGACCAACAACATATTCAACGACCCATACATCGAAAAACTTCGCGCCCTTAAACCAAAATTCACGGAGATGAATATCAAACGCTTGCGCGTTTTCGGCTCACGCGTGCGCGGCGACGCCCGTCCCGACAGCGATCTTGATGTGCTCGTTGAATTTATTGATCCTCCAAGCCTGTTGTCATGGGCGGGAACTCAAAATAACCTACGTGATGCGCTTGGGATTGACGTAGAAATATGCCAACCCAATTCACTCCATGCCGCGTTGAGAAAACAAATTCTGAACGAGGCAATTGATGTTTGAAAAGGACTGGAAATTTAGGCTGGACGACATGTTAAGTGCAATAAATGAGATTGAGGAATATGTGCTATCACTTTCCAAAAACGAATTTTATAAAAACATACCTGCACTTCGTACAGCAGAACGCAATATTGAAATAATAGGCGAAGCGGCTAACAAAATCCCAAAAAAAATTCACGCTGAGAACCCCAACATTCCTTGGCGCGATATTATTACAATGCGCAACATTGTTGCGCATGAATATAGCAATGTGAACTATGAAACAATTTGGAAAACACTTCAAACCGATTTGCCTATATTAAAAACAATGCTGATAAATATGAAAGATAAATACAACGAAATATAAGACAATGCATAACCCCCAATAAGCAAAGGTCCCGCCGTGTGGCAGGACCCCTAATGCTTTAATAATATAAAGTCCGAAGACTAGATATTATTTCTTGCCACGTTGAGTAGACTCTTTTGAGCCTTTCTCAGATTTCGCAGGTTCCGATTTTTTCTTCGGATCTTGCTTTTGTGGCAAAGATTTATTTGGATTGTTTTTAGTATTTTGCATTTGTAGTCTCCTTTATAGAGTCTAAGGTTGAAAAAACTACGAGAACAATTCCGTAGTGATGAACAAACAAGCGGAAAGAATATTTGTTCCAAAAAATAAAAAATATTTTTAAAACACGCTAAAAAATGTAAGGTGAAAAACATGAGCGCAGAATTGAAAGTGGATAACACAATGACCGACATCACCCCCCAAGCCTTCGACGGCAACAAAGCCCTGCATTACGAGGAAAACCTCCTCTGGGAAAAAGAACGCAGCGATCATTCTGGCGTCGATTTTCCCGCGCCCCAAGGCACGCCGCTCCGCACAGGCGTTACCGCCCGCGGTGACATCGGCCTCCCCCAAGTCTCCGAACCCCAAGCGCTCCGCCATTTCGTGCGTATGAGCACATGGAATTACTCCATCGACCACGGCTTCTTCCCGCTCGGCTCCTGCACCATGAAGCACAACCCACGTTTAAATGAGAAAATCGCTCGCCACCCCGGCTTCGCCCATATCCACCCGATGCAACCCGAATCCACCGTCCAAGGCGCACTCGGCCTGATATACGAACTCCAAGACTGGCTCGCCGAACTCACCAACCTCCCGGGCATTTGCCTCTCCCCCGCCGCTGGCGCTCATGGCGAGCTTGCAGGCATGATGACCATCCGCCGCGCACATGAACAAAAAGGCGAGCATAAAAAACGCCGCATCGTCCTCACCCCCGATTCCGCCCACGGCACCAATCCCGCCACAGCTGTTACTTGCGGTTATGAAGTGCGCAATATGAGCACCAAAGACAATGGCTGCTTGACCCTCGAAGCGTTCAAAGAAGCCTTATATAAAACCGATCCCAACGGCGCAGACATCGCTGGCATGATGGTCACCAACCCCAACACCTGCGGCTTGTTCGAACGCGAGATCATCGAAATCGCTGACCTGCTCCATAAAGCTGGCGGCTATTTCTACATGGATGGCGCGAATTTTAACGCCCTTGTCGGCAAAATCCGCCCCGGTGATTTTGGCGTCGATGTCATGCACATCAACCTCCACAAAACATTCTCTACGCCGCATGGCGGCGGCGGCCCGGGTTCTGGCCCAATTTGCTGTACCGAGGAACTTGCAAAATATATGCCCGTGCCCACCATCATCAAAGACGGTGATGCATACAAAATTGAGACCGTCGAAGACCGCCCCGCATCCTTAGGCCGCCTCAAAGGCTACCAAGGCCAATTCGGCATGCATGTGCGCGCACTCGCCTATATGCTCAGCCACGGCCGCGACGGCCTCAAACAAGTCTGCGAAGACGCAGTGCTCAACGCCAACTACATCCTGCGCTCCCTTGAAGGGGACTTCCACGCCCCCTTCGCCCACCAAGGCCATTGCATGCACGAAGCCTTGCTCACAGATAAACGCCAAAAAGAAAAAGGCGTCGCCACATTGGATATCGCCAAAGCGCTAATCGAAAAAGGCTTCCACCCCATGACCGTTTATTTCCCGCTTGTACTCCCCGGTACAATGCTGATCGAACCTACAGAGACGGAGAGCAAAGACTCCATGGATCGCTTCATCACCGTGATGAAAGACATTGCCAGCGAAGTGCAAACCCGCAACGACGCCAGCGACCATTTCCACAGCCTGCCCCATTCATCACCGCGTAAAAGGTTGGATGAAGTGAAAGCGGCGAGAAATCCGCAGCTACGGTGGAAAGAGGGTGTTTAAAAAGGTATACCAGCAATAAATTGAAAATTTCCGCTATATTGGTATATGTCCTTTAAAGCTTTTTTATGCTATTTATTTTTTCTTCTGAAGAATTCAAATTGGCTATAACTTTTTCATCAACATCATAATCTTGATCTAAAAAACAAATTCCAATCTCAATAATTTCGTCTTTTTCTTTCCAGTATAGAGACACACTCATATCGCTTCTTTTAGGAAAATGATTGTATATATCATAGAAAGAACTTTTAGAGACCCCAGCATAAGGCCCTGTTTTTGACATGATTGCTAAGTTTTAGATAGATTTCCAATAAAAACTGATTTTACGCCTTTTTTTGGTTGAACACGGTTGATTTGGAGTGGTTCTCCACCCCATT
>JBBKXA010000128.1:0-7602 GCA_037969235.1 Bdellovibrionales bacterium
TATATATATATGGATATAAAGACCATACAACATAATGTCGAGGATGCTGCGAAGATTCTCAAAAGCCTTTCTAATGAGCGGCGCTTGCTCATTGTTTGCCTTTTATACAAAGGTGAAACAAGTGTGGGAGCATTGGAAGAGCTTGTAGATTTAAGTCAATCTGCGCTTTCACAACATCTTGCGAGATTGCGGCGTGACGGTTTGGTGAAAACACGCCGTGATGCGCAAACAATATATTATTCACTGAATTCCGCAGAAGCGGAAAGCCTGCTGGGATGTTTGCATGATTTATATTGTGAAGATCATAAGAAGCGCGTGTCCTAATTTTGCTTTTTAACGTGGCTTGAATTTGGCCATCACATCTTCAGCACTAAGATCACTTAAATGCTCAACTTGTATAGATTGCACGTTTTCTCCGCGTGGTGCATGGCGCTCAGGCGCGCTGTGGCTGGAAAATAATGTCAAGCAGGGGCATGATGTCGCAGCGATTAAATGCATAGGCCCAGTATCATTGCCAATCGCAAATGCTGCGTCATGTGCCAGCGCGGCAATTTGATAGAGATTGGTTTGACCAGTGCAATCTAAGGCTTGCGGGCATGCGCTTGCGATGTGCGCCGTAATATCCGCTTCGTCCTTAGTGCCGATCAGAACGGGTTGATAGCCTTGTACGACCAAAGCATTAGCGAGCGCTGCATAGTTGTGATGCGGCCAGCGTTTTTGCGGGTGTTGCGGCGCAGAGCCAGCGACCAAGATCACGTAGGGTTTTTTTAACGCCAGCGCCTTTATATCGCCGTTCATCCATTCTAAACGATCAATCCCGACATCTTCAATACCTGCCATTTTGAGCGTTTTTTTATGACGATCAACGGCGTGGCCTTGCTTGTTGGTTTGCTCAATGTTGCGGTGGGATGCGCCCTTGGCCGTACCAACCCATTCGGGCTTGGGGTGCATCAGTTTGAAATATAAATGTGTGCGGTCATTATTTTGCAAATCATAAACACGGTCAAAATGCGGCGCGTTTAATGTTTTGCGCAAAGCAATCCAGCCAGAAATATCAAGTAACTTGGGGCGCTCGTCGATAATCACATCATCAAAATATCCGCATTCACGACCAAAAGCCTCAAAGTTTTTGGTGGTTAGCAATGTAATATGCGCGGATTTACCTGCTTGGCTATGTGCGCGTTTTATGGCGGCCATAGCGCCTAAAGCTTGAATAAAATCACCAAGGGCTGAGAGTTTGATGACCAGTATCTTTTGTATATCCATATCCAATAATACCTGAAATTAACTGGCGCGTTTTTGAAAAATTTGGTTATTACCTGCGTGCGCCATGTCGCTGCGCAGTAGCTCAGCATAAACTTCCATTGTTTTATCAGCCATTAATTCGCGCGTGAAATAAGTCGCGACGTGGTTCATAGCGCGTGTTGCGAGCATGGAACGCTGTGTGGCATCGAGCGCGAGCGCTTCTTCTATACCGCTGGCTAATGCGTTCGGATTTGAAGGCTCCACGAGCCAGCCTGTCTGACCGTGAATAATCGTTTCTTGCGCTCCGCCATGGTCGCTCGCGACAATCGGGCGTCCCATCGCTTGGGCTTCTACGGGAACGCGGCCAAATCCTTCAGGGTCGGTGGAGGGGCACACCACCACAGTCGCGAGCATATAAGCGGCGGGCATGTCATTGCAATGATCGACCAATCGCACTTGATTACCGAGGTTTTTTTGTGCGATGGCGGCTTCTAATTCCTGACGATATTCTTTACGTCCCTGATCTGATCCGATAATCACGCAAAATAAATCTTTTCGTGCAATGCGCTCTATGGCATCAATTAGTACGCTGTGGCCTTTCCAGCGCGTTAATCGGCCTGGTAGCATCACGACATTAGCGCCATCGGGAATGCGCCATTGTTGCGCTAAAGTAATCATGCGCTGCGCGGTGACGGCGGTGGGGTGAAAGCGCTCGACAGGGATGCCGCGCGGGATGAGGCGAATGGTACGATCATCGAGATGGTAATGCTCTTGTAAATAATGTGCCACATAATGCGAAATGGCGATTACGCGCTCACCTTGGGCAATCGCGCTGTTATAGAATTTTTTGGCTTCACCGCTGATATTATATGGGGCGTGGCATGTGGTCATGAAATGCGCGCGGGTTTTTTTACATGCTGCCATGGCGCTCCATGCGGGTGCGCGACTACGCACATGGACGATATTGACATTGTAACGTTCGATAATTTTTTGTAATGCCCCGATATTGCGCCACATCTGTAACGGGTTTTTTGAATGAACGGGCAAGTTGATATGTACCGCGCCAATGCGCTCTAATTCGCCCAATCGTGTGCCGCCATGCGACACAACAATAGCTTGCGCGCCGCTGGCAACAATTTCTGCGGCTATATCTACACATCCTTGTTCTGCCCCACCAGGCCCGAGTTCGGGGATGATTTGCATGATTACGGGTTGTGTTTGAAATCCATTCATGAAAGAAAACCTATACGCTTATGGTCACTTAATCTATACTGTGCTTTAAGGTTTTTATCAATATTTACGCATTTATACGCATTTAGATCAATTTCATGAATACTACAGTTAAAATTTTGAAACGCGAAGGCGAAGCAGATCTGGCTTATTTATATACGCCCGCGAGCGATGCAGGGGCGGATTTGCCGCTTGTGATGTTTTGCGGTGGCTATCGCTCGGACATGCGCGGGGCAAAGGCGGAATATTTTGAGGAGCAATGCAAGGAACGCGGACAGGCCTATTTACGCTTTGATTATTCAGGACACGGCGAATCTAACGGCGCATTCGAAGACGGCACAATTGGGTCATGGGCACATGATGCAATGGACATGCTTGACCATGTAGTTGAAGGGCGTTCTGTTTTGTTGGTTGGCTCTTCGATGGGGGGATGGATTGCGTTGTTGTTGGCGCGGGCTCGTGCTGGCATTGTACAAGGCGTGATTGGTTTAGCGGCTGCCCCTGATTTTAGCGAGGATTTGTTCTCCCGTTTAACCCCTGCGCAACAAGAGGCGATGATGGAGGCGGGATTTGTGAAAGTGCCCAATGATTACAGTGATGAGCCATATCATTATAGCCGCGATTTTTATATCGAAGCGAAAGAGCATTTATTGCTCACTGCGCCGCAAATTGTTGATTTCCCCATTCGCCTTATTCAAGGGATGAACGACGCCGATGTGCCGTGGGAAACCGCGCTCAAGATCGAGAAAAACTACAGCGGGCATGATGTGGATATTGTATTTATTGATGATGGTAACCACCGCTTGTCACGTCCCGAAGACCTCAAACTGATCAACCGTGAAATCCGCTCCTTGAGCGAATCCATTCGGCGCGGTTAGTTTTTTATTGTCGTTTATATTTGATCTTGCCGCTTTGCTTGCCGGAGCGGAAAGAATCGGAGCTTTTCTTTTTGCTGACGGTGCCTTCTTCGACAAATGGACCGCGGCCAAACATCTTTAGAATCAAGAATAAGATCAAAAAGAATCCCGCAAAAATTAACCCAGCCACGGTCGCCCTCAGTGTGAGTATTTTATCAATGATCGGCCAATATGTCCCTTCGGTGGCCATCACGGTGGCATCAAAAGATTCGCGCCCATATGTCGTCCAGATATAGCCCAGTGAGCTGAATTTGAATTCTTTTTGTAATAAATCGAATGAAAACACGCCTGGGTTTAAATAATTGGTATAAAAAAGATATACATCGTGCCCTAACGCGATAAAGGTCGGGATCAGTAAAAAGAGAATAAGCGATGAGCGCATGGATACAGCCTGTTGTTTTAAATTATATTATCAGTTGAGTTTACCAGCGATTGTATATTTCGCAAGCGCCATTAATAGTTTGGGTTTTTGCTGCGCATATGCCCCTTGCACTTTTGACGCTATAACGGTAATGTGCGCGATATTCTTAAGGTGCTGTGGCCGAGTGGCTGAAGGCGCACGCTTGGAAAGCGTGTATACGTTTATAGCGTATCGAGGGTTCGAATCCCTCCGGCACCGCCATTTCTCCCATCACCTACATTCACTGACAATCATCATTAACCGCAAGGCTTGCGCTAGTAAACGATTACATTTACACTCATGTTCATGGATGCTCGCTTATGCGTGCCTGCACCCGCAAAATTAGGGGGCACTAAAGGGGGCATAAAGCGAATGTAGTGGAGTTAATGCCCCCAAATGAAGTTATCAGACAAGCAATGCAAGAGTGCCGAGCCTAGAGAAAAGCCTTATAAGCTAAGCGATGGCATGGGTATGTATCTTGAAGTAATGCCCAATGGTTCAAAATATTGGCGCATGAAATATCGTTTTAACGACAAAGAAAAGCGATTGGCTATTGGTGTTTACCCTGAAACCACCTTAAAAGAAGCGCGTGAGCAACGCGATAAAGCACGGAAAATGCTTAAGGATGGCTTTGACCCTACTTTTGAAAAGAAAGAGAAAAAGCGAATCTCTAAAATAAATGCAGAGAATAGTTTCGAAGCTACTGCTAGAGAATGGCATGAGCATAATAAGCCGCGCTGGAGTGAGGGCTATGCTAAAGAATTGCTATACCGTATTGAGCGCGATGTATTCCCCAATATGGGGGCATATCCTATCACGTCAATTATGCCCCCTTTAATATTAGAAACCATGCGTAAAACCGAAGCGCGAGGGGCGCATGAGATCGCGCGGCGCAATTTACAGTGTTGTGGGCAAGTTTTTCGTTATGCAATAGGTGAAGGCAAAGCCGAGAGTGACCCAACGCGTGATCTTGTAGGACAATTAAAGCCATATAAGAAATCACACTATGCAGCCTTTACAGCAAAAGAGCTGCCCACATTCTTACAGGCATTAGAGCGCAACGATGCGAGGCTGTACCAGCATACGCGCCACGCTATAAAGCTTATACTTTTAACTTTTGTACGTACTAGCGAATTGATACAAGCCAAATGGGATGAATTTGATTTTGATGAAAAGCTTTGGATTATTCCAGCCGAGCGCATGAAAATGGGTAAAGAACATGTAGTGCCGTTATGCACGCAAGCCATTAAAATATTACAGGCACAAAAAGAGATTACAGGGCAATGGGATTGGGTATTTCCTAATCAAGTGCGCCCTATTAAATCCATGAGCAATAACACGATTTTAAAGGCGCTGGAGCGCATGGGATATAAAGGCGTAATGACTGGGCATGGCTTTCGCGCTCTTGCTCGCACAACGATACGTGAGAAGCTAGATTATCATAGCGAAATAATTGAGAAACAACTGGCACATAAAACATTAATGGCGCATGGCGAAGCATATGACCGCACACAGTTTATCGACCAGCGCATAACTATGATGCAGGATTGGGCGGATTATTTGGATAAAGTAAAATGAGCAAGTTTTCTAAAAATGATAAAAAATATAAAACCCACGCTGATTTAGTTAATGATTTGGGCGAAAAAAAAGCACTTGAGTGGTATACCCAAGAAGTGTTTGATACACTGAAAGCTCAGACACTTGAGGAAGAAGAGCGCTTAGGCTTTAATAAAAAAGCTAATTATATGTTTTGGAGCAAAATTGCTACTTGGACAAATAATGAAGCTGCGGCTTTAACCCTGAATATAGCCCCTGAAAACCTGAATGCTATAGCTATCCAAGGGTTTTCTTGCGGATTAAGGGAATACTCTCAAACACTTCTTCTCTATAACGCATTGAACAATATAATTGCTAATGCGATAGAAGCCGAGCGCATAAAAGTCACGGTAAGTGGAAAAATACACCCATCTGACTACTTTGAATTATTGGATTCCCTTAACATCCCCTTTCCGCCAACTTTAAAAAACACGATTAAAAAGCCAATAGGCCGGACTAAAGGAGCGGAAGGCATTAACGATGATGCAAGCATCCAATATATGAATGAGTTGATTACTAATAAAAAAGCTCTAAACCCTAATAAGGCCGCAAAGATGGCATACGAGAAATTTGGGCAAACTGGAGCCAGCATGTCTGCCGACCTGAGAAGACTTACTGAAAAATATAAAAAATTTTATGGAGATTAATGCCTCTATTTAATCTCTATTATCCTCGATAGTTATTAACATTGTTCTTGGGTAACCTCTTAATTACAAGCGCACTTGCTTGCAAACAGATTAATTAGGAGACACCAATGACACCAGAATTACTAACCATTCCACAATTTTGTAAAGCCACGAATATCGGTTCAACTTACTGCTATCAGTTAATAAAAAGCAGGAGAATAGAAGCCGTAAAGCTTGGGAAAAAAACATTAATAAAGCGTCAAGAAATGGAGCGTTTTATTAATGAACTAAAGTCTTATGCTTTACCAAAGGAGCCTACGCAATGACTCCGCAAGAATATCAAAAAATAATTATGCCGATACGAGCGCAACATCCAAATCTGTGTATTTTTGGAATACTTCCTAAAAAACGGCATCATCAGACATTTCGCATTGAAATCGAAAGCGGTATATACGCAGAGCTTTTTGAAATGGCAGTTACCGCTCTGAAATATTTATTGCCCAAATATGATGAACCAGAAGGGTTGCGCTTAATCGTAAATCACTTGAAAAGAAAGCATGAGAAATACTTTCCTGAAGGTGTTGTTTTAGCAGCTTGCATTTACAAAGGGTGTAAATTTGATGAGAAAACAAGGTACTCAGATATGTTACATGGTGATGCATTTGATTGCCTAATTATTCCGCCTCATCTCTACGCAACCTCAGGCCAATGATATGGCAGTTAAAGAGGACATAGAGCGATTAGCATTACTTTCTGGCATTGAATACGACAAAGTTAGAAAGGCGGAAGCAGAGAAAATGGGGGTGCGCGTAACAACTTTGGATGAAGAAGTTGAAAAGGCGCGCCCTAAAGAGAGCCTGGAGCAGCCGGCACAAGATTTCTTTAATAAGGTTGATCCACACTCTCACCCGGTAGATGGTATAGAGCTATTGAATGAAATAGATAAAATAATCCGCCGTTTTATTGTTTGCGACCCTGAGATTATTACAGCGACAACGCTTTGGATTGCATTCACTTGGTTTATTGATAGCGTTAAGGTCGCGCCTATAGCTATGATTACTGCACCAGAAATGCAATGTGGGAAAACACAGCTCTTATCTTTGATTGGAAAGCTTTGTAACAGAAGTCTTTTGGCATCCAATATATCACCTGCTGCTATATTCCGTGTAATTGAAGCGCATAAACCAACACTTCTTATTGATGAAGCCGATAGTTTTCTTAAAGAAAACGAAGAGGCCAGAGGTATTCTTAATTCTGGCCATACGCGGCAATCTGCATACGTAGTAAGAGTTGTTGGCGATAATCATGAGCCTAAACAATTCAGCACATGGGGAGCAAAAGTAGTGTGTGGGATTGGCAAACAAGCACCGACTTTGATGGGCAGGTCAATAGTCCTACAACTTAGGCGCAAGCTAAGTAATGAAAAAGTTGAAAGATTAAGGCATTCCAATGATGATGATTTTGAAATTCTTAAAAGAAAATTAGCAAGATATGCGCAAGATATGGCGGCTCAAATTGAAAGTGCTCGCCCGATACTTCGTGAAATACTTAATGATAGAGCGCAAGACAACTGGGAACCACTATTAGC
>JBBKXA010000129.1:0-12349 GCA_037969235.1 Bdellovibrionales bacterium
CTATATATTTAAATATAGGAATTTAATTATAGAGCCGATTAACCCTTAACAACAAGGGGTTTAATGGCTTATCCCTGCAAATCCGCAACCACAGCCGCAAGATCTTGCGGCTTGCCGCGAATGATTTTCACACTGCCATCACGACCGCGATAAATCGCCATCGGCGTCGCATCAAATTTCCAGCTTTGCATCACCGCCATATTACGCTGAACGCCTTGCTTATTGATCTCGGCCTTGGCGGGCAGCGCGTCTTCTTGACCCGCAAGGAAATTAAACCAACGCTCTTGTGGGTTAGGGCTAGCGAGCAAAAACGCCGCTTGCGCTTGCGCCTCTTCTTTAAAACCTAATGGGATTAAACGCAATTGTACCTTACCCTCATCCAAATATTTTCCATTCTTCAAATCATTCATAAACGAATGACAATGTGGGCAATGCATTTCAACAAACGCGTATAAAATGGGCGCACCAGGCTGACCGAAAGGCACCCAATTTGAATCTTCCACATCCGAAAACATTTGTTCAGCGGGTGTTTTAATCTCATTCTTCTGAAGTGCCTTAGGATTGTTTGCCTCAGGCACGTCCGTAAGACTATCAAGTAAATCATCACCCTGAGCACGTAAGCGATTCACCTGTTCAACGGTGACCAACTTACCCGTTTTATCAAACATGACACCCATCACAAAAGCTTCACGATCCGGCATCACATAAAAATATTGCTCAACACCATTTTTAACCGTAAGCCAAGCATCCAGCCCGTTATCCTTACCCAGATAGCGAATTTGCGCCCCTTCATTCACCAAGTTTTGAATAGGCTCAGGCAGTTGCGGCAACGGCTGCGCAGCTTGTGCAAAAGCGCTAGGCGCAGAAAAACTGAAGAGGACAATGGTCAGAACGGAAAGAATAAAGCGCATGATGTGATCCTTAACTTGAAATATATATTTAATAATATAACGCATCAGAGATGAAAATACAGATCAAAATGAAAATGAAAATAAAACACTGGCTTTCACTTATTGACTTTACCCTTTAAATCCCGCGAAAATGAAAAAAGAAACATTCAAACAAAAGGCAAATTTTATGGACGCAACTTGGGGTATTTTAGGCGGATTAGGTGTAGCAGCAGCAGGGGCGGTCGCCATTTATAACCGCCTCGTGGCCTTGCGCCAGAACCGCAAACAAAGCTTTGCTGATATTGATGTTCAACTTAAATTACGTTTTGATCTCATCCCCAATTTGGTGGAAACGGTAAAAGGCTATGCCGCCCATGAAAAAGAAGTGTTCGAAAACATCACCAAGGCCCGCGCAGGAATCCAAGAAGCCGACGGCATTTCGGAGCGCATAAGCGCAGAAAACAAACTCAGCCGTTCCATGGCGCTTTTGTATGCGGTTGCGGAAAACTATCCCGACCTTAAAGCCGATGCACTGTATCAACGTCTGATGGGTGAATTGTCCGACATTGAAAACAAACTCGCCGCCGCGCGCCGCTTCTTCAATAACGCGACTGGCGAATTGAACACCGCCGTAGAGCAATTCCCCGCCGTGCTGTTTGCCAAAATGCTAGGCTTTAACAAAGAAGAGTTCTTCGAAATCCCCGAAGCCGACCGCGAAGCCCTCGATAAACCCATAGAAGTAAAGTTTTGATAGTGCATCATGAGTACAACATCGACAGGGCTACAAACGCATATTTGGAACAACAATCTTAAAACGATTATTTTATTGGCGGCGTATCCGTTTTTAATTCTTGGTATTGTTTGGGCCTGTGCTTTGGCGCTCTCTGGCTCGCTGTTAAAACATAGCGGTCAGCAAATTATAAATGCCTACACCACGCCATACGGCGAAATGGCGCAAACCCCAATATATAACCCATACAGTGGCGCCAATAGTTTCATCGCGCAATATTGCCCACTCATTTTCACGGCTGTCGCTGTATGGTTTTTAATCGCTTATTTCTTTCATAATTATATGATTCGCAAATTATCACACTCATCTCCCGTATCCCGAATGGATGAGCCGGAGCTATATAATCTGGTTGAAAATCTCGCGATCTCAACGGGTATGACCATGCCAAGGCTTGAGATCATTGAAACCCATGCCCGCAATGCGTTTGCCAGCGGCATTGACCAAAAATCCTTTAGCATCACAGTGACGCGTGGTTTGATGAATTCTCTCACCCGCGATGAGCTTGAAGGCGTGCTCGCGCATGAGCTGACCCATATTCTCAATCGTGATGTACGACTGTTGATTGTAACAATAATCTTTACAGGCATGATCGGCTTTGCGTTGCAAATGGTCTGGAGCAATGTGCGCTACGGCTATATCTTTCACGGAAATCGCAGAAACGGCGGTGGAATCATCGTTATTTTAGCCATCGCGCTGGTGCTTTGGATTGGCTATATCGCCACATTATTCACCCGCTTTGCAATCTCACGTAATCGCGAATATATGGCCGATGCGGGGGCGGTGAAATTAACCAAAAACCCCGAAGCCATGATGCGCGCCCTCATGCGCATTTCTGGGCGCGCCGATATTCCCGAAACCACCGATGACATTGCGATGATGTGCATTGAAAATGCAAACCCTTTTTTAGGGATGTTCGCCACGCATCCCCCCATCGAAAAACGCATTCGCGCGTTGTCGGAAATCACCAACACACCCATCCCGCAATTATCCATCCCACCTGCATCCAAGGCGGAACGTTTCAACACAGAATTTAAAAACCCGTGGCTGGTTCGAGAGCGGGGGAAGAGAAAGTTGAACTAATATCGTGTTTCCCTTTGAAATATGTTATAATCGTGATTATATACCAATAAATAGTATTGTTTTAAAAAGGAGAAAAAACGATGCAAACAGATAAGTTACAAGCAACTCAGGTTCGCACACGCGAAATTGATGAGGGATTGCGCCAACATATGAACAATATATACGCGAGAATGACCGCGGGTGTTTTGGTCACCGCGATTGTTGCGTGGGTTGTGGGTAGTAATCAAGCGCTCATGAATTTATTTCTCGGTGGACCACAAGCCTATATCGTGATGTTCGCGCCACTCGCGATCGTATGGTTTGGCTTTCGCCCTGATAAAATGAAAGCCTCACAATTGATGATGGCATTTTTTGCGCTTGCCGTGCTCTATGGCATAAGCTTTTCAACGATTGCTTACATGGCGGGTAAAGACCCATTATTCAGCATTGCCGTGGCAAAATCTTTCTTCATTGCAACAGCAATGTTTGCGGGACTGAGCATTTTTGGCTACACCACGAAAAAAGACCTCACGCCTATTCGCACATTTGCAACGATGGGTATTATCGGCTTAATCGCCGCGAGTGTAATGAATCTCTTCTTTCAAAGCCCAATGATGCAAAACGTTATTGCGGGTATCGGGATTGTGTTGTTTGCGGGGATTACCGTATGGCAAACCAAACAAATGAAGGAAATGTATAACCCGAACCTAAGTGCTGAGTTTTCTGCACGTATGGGTTGGGCCGCCGCGCTGAACCTCTATATTGCGTTTATTGCGATGTTCCAATATATTCTGCATTTCATGAATCAGCGTTAGACGCTAATCATTCAAATTCATTAAAGCCGCTTTCTTAAATTGAAGGCGGCTTTTTTATCCGATAAAGAAAATTTCCATGACGATTGATGAAAATAAAGCAACATTGCAAAACCAAATTGCCCAAGCCGCGCAATTTGCAAACCGTGACGTGGCTGACATAGAATTGGTCGCCGTCAGCAAAAAACAATCTGATGAACGCCTGCAATCCGCACTCGATTGTGGCCAGCGGGTATTTGGCGAAAACCGTGTCCAAGAAGCACAAGAACATTGGGTGCATCGCCGCGCGATATATCCTGATCTGCGTTTGCATCTGATTGGCGCTCTGCAAACCAATAAGGCGGCGGACGCGGTTGCTTTATTTGATGTGATTGAAACGCTGGATCGTGAAAAACTTGCGCGCAGTCTTGCCAAAGAAATTCAAAAACAAGCCAAAACCATAGAATGCTTTATTCAAGTCAATGTCGGTGACGAAGATCAAAAAACCGGCATTGCCGTTGAGCAGCTACGCGATTTCTACAAATTCTGCACCGGTGAATGTCATTTAAAAATTACAGGATTAATGTGCATCCCTCCCGCCGATGAGCCGCCCGCATTATACTTCGCACTATTAAAAAAATACGCCGATGATTTAGGATTGCCATTATTAAGCATGGGCATGAGCAGCGATTTCGAACGCGCTATTCATATGGGCGCAACACATGTACGAATCGGCACCGCGTTTTTTGGTGAACGCGCCGCTATCCCCGCGTAATCGTAATTCCGGAATTGTGTGGAGGAATATCCTCATGTGCTTTCATATCAACAAAACTCAATAAATTGCCTGGTAACTCTGATACAGGCGATTTTGACGGAATCTCTGGTTTCTGAATGTCAAAAACATAAGACATTGCATTATCTTCGATATTCTTCCCCGTTTCTTCTTGGATCACGAGATTGATCAATCCACCCGCTGCGCCAAGCGCTCCTCCATACAATGCCCCACCTACAACATACCCAACGGGCTTAATCTGATCGCCGCTAATATTGCGATAGATATGCCCAACCACAGGAATATGATGCAATGGGTTAACCATATCGAGTATATCACCAAACCCGAAAGATTCATCACTGCTACGCTGGGTTTTATGCGCGGCAGAATTTTGATAGCCCATCCCAGAAACGTCGCCGCTAGAAGCACGTGCTTGCGGATTCAGCGCTTGTTCGAGCTGTGCCTCAATGCCTTGAACACCTATAGGCTCTTGCGGTTTCCAAACAGGCATAGACCCTGCTGTGCGCTCGTTTTTAACATACGAGAGAGCAGTTGTCGCAGATGGCTTGGGCAGCGCATTCTGTCCGCCATAATTCTCCATTGCGCTGCATAAACCATTCAACATAGATAAAAGGTTGCAAATGCCATGCCAAATGTGGGATTTTAAGCCATGGGCACAGCAGACAAAATCACGATTACCGATGCGGATGAAAAGAGTTGCGCGATATTAAATCAATATTGCAAAGCACTCAATGAAATTGAAATCGTTTGCGCCCCACAAAACGGTAATATAGTTAAGGGACTAAGGGGCGAGAAAGAAATATTCACATTTCAAAAACCCTTCCGGTTAGGCGCGCTTCATGACCAAATTTTAAACGCGCAAAATCAAAAGATAAAAGCAGAGACAGTTCAAACTATTAAGATAGGACAATGGACACTCGACCCCACATACATGACGCTCACCAGTGAAAAAAACGAAATCCGCCTGACAGAAAAAGAGCGCGATATTTTGGTGTTTTTATCCGCACAAAACGGCGTGCCAGTATTACGTGATCAACTCTTAAAAACCATTTGGGAATATGCTCAAAATGTTGAAACACATACATTAGAGACGCATATATACCGTTTGCGTCAAAAAATTGAAATCGATCCAGCCAATCCTCAAATTTTAATCACGAATGAATATGGTTATATTTTAAAGACTTAACTGTTAAAGACTGAGTGCTAAGCGCGCGTGCTCCACCGCATTTTGCAAACTGTCTAAAAACGTCGCCGCAGGCTCCAGCGTTAAATGTTCAACATGAGCTTCATGCAAAAGCGCTACATTCTTAATCAAAACATGAATAATACGAATATCCGCGCTCGCCAAATCCAAAGACGGGCCTTGCGCTTGATCGGTGGTTTCCAGCAATACATCTGGTTGATTATTAGCTTTGGCGACATGTTGATAAGCACCCGCAGCACGACTGGCCTGAAATTTTTCTTCTGTAATGGGCGCCGGCGGATAATTATGCGGCGCCTTAGAAGGATTTTGTGACAATGCGTTCGGTGCATTTTTGTCTTGCTCATGCGCTTTGTCTTTAACAATATCATCAAGAAAATGCAACAATGCCTCCACACCAATAATTGCATTCTCATCGCGCGCATTTTCATCATCTAAAGATTTTTCCCGCTTGGCGTTGCGTTCAAATTCGGGGTCATGACGACGTATATCTTGCCGCGTGTCAGATTTTTCCGTTTCCCGAGGTTTAACGGGGAAAATGCCGCCTAATTTTTCAAACATCGCTGTACAATCCCGTCATATTTATTTCATTAATTCCAACAATTCGCTCTCTGTCTCATTTAAATACCAAGGCGCTGTATAAGTGATTACGGACTGATAGCTATGCGCCTCTACCTGGCTACGTAATTCAAATTGCGCCACATCTCCGCGCAATAACCAGAAATACATATGATCAATCAATTTTGAGGCGCTGTAATCAGCGCCAAGCGGACGTACGTGCAAATTTAAAAGGCCTTCAATCATATCGCTTGAATCAAATAAAGGCGCAATACGCTCAGCCACATTTTCGCTAATGGGTATAGATTCAAAATTTTGTAAATCTTCAACACTCAAAGCAACCCATTCTTTGCGGAAAGGATAAGGAAAGATATGAGCGCCTAAGTCACCGCCTTCAGGAAATTTAAACTGCAGAAAAAATTGATTATCTTTTTCAATTTTGCGAATAAAAACAGCCGTCGTGATTTTTAAAAAATTATCGGTGTGATCAAAGTCGGCAAACGCCCATTTTAGCCGCACATCTTGCTCATGATAAATGCGTTCTTGGTCTTCTTTTGGCGCCGTATAATATTCTGGCATGGCTTTAATCCAACCATCATAATCAGGCACAGCATTTCCGACTTTAAAAAAAGCCAATACCGCTTTGTCAGCCTCACTATAAGATAAATCAGCACGTGCCTGTATCGGAACAGCTAAAAACGCAAAAAACAACAAGCACGAACAAAGAAATTTCAAAACTAACCTTTTAAATTATCAAAACATAATATTATATGACTTATATTATAGTATAAGAGAATACAATGAGCGATGAAAATGAAGAAAAACAGCTTTGGGAATTTATAACGCGGGAAATTACACCCATAGAGCGCGAAGCATACATGCCGCCAAAATCTGAAAATACAGATGACCAGCCAACAGTTACGACGAAAAAATCACCGCAAAATCGTATAAAAAAAGCGCCTAAATCCGCATCCATCCAAACACAAGTATCACCAGCGCTAAAGCCCCCGGCAGGCCAACCTAATGGTACAGACCACCGCACATCAGAAAAACTACGCAAAGGTCAAATGCCCATCGATGCGGCAATTGATTTACATGGATTAAACATCGCGCAGGCATACGAGGCATTCGTTAACTTTATAATATCAAGCTACGCTTCAAAAAAGCGCTGCGTGCTGGTGATCACGGGAAAAGGTGCGGGAAAAAACGGAATGCGCGATCCTTTATCTGCGGGGCGAGGCGTTATTAAACAAAGCCTGCCCCAATGGATTACCGAAGCGCGCATCGCGCCCTATATTTTGAAAACAACAACCGCGCAACCTAAAGACGGGGGAACGGGCGCTACATACATTTTACTGAAACGTCACCGCAATCATGAATAATGTATAAAAAAGGACGATCATGCAATTAAAAGACAGTCTCATTCCCGCAATCGGCTTTGCATCTCTCAATGCATTAATGCTCGCGGCGATGAGCATGTGCGCCAAATTGCTCGCCACTTATTTCGGCCCGCTTGAGGTCACAATTTTTCGCAATATCATTTCATTGGCAGCGTTGTTTGCATGGTTGTTTTTCGCACGTCAGCTGTTTGTATTAAAAACCGAGCGGCCATGGGCGCATCTTTTTCGTGGCGCAATCGGCACGGCGGGCATTGTCTTGGGCATGTGGGCGGTCTCATTACTATCTCTGGCTGAAACCACGGTGCTTTTGTTTACCTCACCTTTATTTACAACGATTTTATCGGTGATATTTCTAAAAGAACGCATCGGACTGCCGCGCATCGCCGCGGTCTTATGCGGATTTATGGGCGTAATCATTGTTGCCGCGCCGTGGGGTATGATGAATGGCGAAAAATTAGCTATTCCCTTGCTGGGTCTAGCCGTAGGGCTGGGTTGGGGCTTTTTCTCAGGCAGCGTCGATGCATGCTTGCGCTGGATTGGCACAACGGAAAAATCAACCACTACAGTATTTTATTTCGCATTATTTGGCACAATCGCCACAGCGCTCCATTGGCCGTTTGCAACAATTCACCCCGATAGTTTCTCATCACCTGCGCTGATGTTGATCGTTGGCATTGGGGTTGCGGGCTTAATTTCTCTATTGGCCAAAACCCAAAGCTTCCGTTTAGGCAAAGCTTCAACCATTGCCCCCATCATGTACACCATGATTATATGGACAACGCTTTTTGATTATTTGTTTTGGGATAAAATACCCACATGGAATGTTATCGCTGGGGCGTGCATTATTATCGTGTCGAATTTATTCATCCTATACCGTGAAAACCGCAAACCAAAGGCAAATAAGCCCGCCGCAGATATAAACGGATAAAGTTAAAATCATCCCGTAAAATCTAAGTGGCCCATATCCCTTGCCCGTGGTTAATCCATAAAAATGCAAAACGCGGGAGATCAACATTGCCAAGCCTAAAATATGAATGAGATAGAGCGGCGCGCCGCCCAGCTCGGCAATCAGCATCAGCATAATCGCCATAGGCACAGTTTCAACGAAATTACCATGTGCGCGTGATTTGCGGGTAAGCTCGTCATTATCCTCACCTAAACCCAAACTGACCAAATCGCGCCGGCGGACCTTAACGATTTTTAAAATCAGTAAAATTTGTAAAAATGCAAATAATGCCGCGTAAAGCCCCGTAATCATCGTACCACCTTATTTTATTGAAGTTGAAGCCCGTCTTTGGTGAAAATACCAACAGCCTTACTTTTCTTATAAAACTCTAACAAATACGCTGCTTGCGGGTTACTGCGCGTTATGCCGTACGTATCATCTACATACATCGCAACACGACGTTTTTCTCCATCGGATAAGTTTATAAAGCCTTGCCCAACGATCAAAACGGGCACCTCATCCTTGTTGAAATTCTGATCGCGAATAATATCGGCGTCATAAAAACCTTGGATCACATTCATCGGGTTACCACCGCGCGCATCCGTCCATTCTTGTGGTGTCCAATTATTGTCCTGCCATTGAGTATTATGGGGCGTACGCGCATCATGCAAATGTGGGCTTTTGAAATTAGGCACAGGCGGCGCCCAAATGTAGCTGGCCGCTTCTGATAAATAAGCCTTCAAAGATTTTCCATTTTGCGCAAATCCATTGGTTGGCATAGCAAAAATACAAAATAAAACAAAAAAACTGATAACAATGCGCATAAAAACCCCATTTCGATAAAGTGCAAGACCATTTTAACCATTTCAATGCTATAATGAAAGCTATGATTAATGCAATTCAAACAGCTTTGTCAGGATTAACTGCGGCATCAAAACAAGCCAATGCGAGTGCATCGAACATCGCCAATCAGCAAACTGCGGGATCGCTCGAAGAAGGTGGACAAGCGCCCTATACACCGCGCGATGTTGCCCGCACCGCCGACGCAAACGGAGGCGCAGCCGCAACAACTGTGTCACGAAACCCGCCTTTCGTCCCCGCATATGATGCGGATTCACCATTCGCCGATGAAAATGGCATTATCGGGCTGCCCAATGTCGATTTAGCCACGGAAATCGTCAATCTTAACCTTTCCGAAATCGCCTACAAAGCCAATCTCAAAGCGCTCCAAGCCGCATCAGATCTCAGTAATGAATTATTCCGCATAATTGATAAAGACGCATAATATAACGCGCATAGCATCTCGCTACAAAATCAATTACACTCATGTCTATGAAGTTTGTCTATTTCGGATATGATTTTATGCTGCCAGCCATTGAGCGCGTGATAGCAGATGGCCATGAATTGCTCGCAATTTTTTCATTCGATTGCGACAATGTTTTTAATTTCAACACCCGCGCCCAAAATTTAGCTAAACAGCGAGGCGCAGCGTTCATTCTCTCACGCGCCGAAGATTTTCACATCACCAATTTCATTGATAAAGGCGCAGAAATATTCCTCGCCGCAGGCTACCCATATAAAATTCCCCCAATTGATGAAACCACGGCCCATGCTATTAATATACACCCCGCCTATCTCCCTAAAGGGCGCGGTATCATGCCTGTGCCGTACATCATCGCAAATCATATCAATGAGGCCGCAGGCCTAACCGCCCATAAAATGACCCAAACTTATGACGCGGGTGATATTTTATGGCAGGAGAAAATCACCCTCGATAAACGCGAAAGCGTTGAAACATATAATGCAAAAATCTTGATGAAATCCGCAGATATCACTGCGCAAATATTTAACAATATCGACAAAATTTGGAATAACGCAAAGCCGCAAAATGAAAAACACACCACACAATTTCCCATGCCCACCGACGAAATGCGTATGATGGATTGGAGCCAAAATGTTGAAGCCATTGACGCCGTAGGACGCGCTTTCGGCAGCTTCGGCAGTCTCGCTTTATTGGATAACCAATTGTGGGTAGTCTACGATTATGATTTCTGGCGAGAAAAGCACGGCTTAACTGTCGGCACCATCGCCGCTGCCACTTCACGGGAAATAACAATCGCCTGTAAAGACGGCTTTATCTGTCTAAAAAATATCCAGCCTGCCCAGATATAGGTCGGACTATTCTGCCGCCGCCATCGAAGAAGACGCCAAGCGTTTTGGCTTACCTGCATATTTGTATGCCGCCCCTACAAGCACCAAAATGCTGGTATAAAATGCCACTTCCATGCCTGTCGGACGCGGAGTATACCCGAATAAGACCTTAAAAGTCTGGCCTATAAAACTACCACCTTCAACAAAGCTTGAAGTGTCCCACATTTCCGGATGCAACATAGGCAACACGCCAGCGGCAATTAAAAAATTCGCCCCTTGCGCCGCCATACCAGCGGTCAGGATAATCAAAAGCCAGCTCGTAACCGTAAATAAATGACGCTGTGCCGCCTTTAAAAGACCGAAATATAGCGCCAACCCTATCGCCGCTCCGCCTATAGCGCCAAGCAAGCCGCCAATAATAACATCGCTTAAGCCGTATGCGCCGCTTGCAAGCATCCCATAGGTAAACAGCACGATCTCCGCGCCTTCACGAAATGTGGCCAAAGCAACAACACCAACAATAACATAGCGCGATTTATCGCCTGTCATCACATCCGCACCCACCGCTTTTAAATTCTGCGCCAATTGCCGCCCATGCGTTTTCATCCAAATAACTGTCCAACTTAGGAACGCCACGGCGATAAACATCACGCATGCATTGAAAATCTCTTGTCCCACGCCATCAATGGCTTGCGAAATGGCGTCGGTAAAAAATGCAATGATGATAGAGCCAAAAATCCCTAACCCCAAACCCGCCAACACTAAATTGACGCGACCCGGAAGCCCGCGAGTAGCGGCAAAAACAATACCAACAACAAGCGCGACTTCGATAATTTCACGAAAAACAATTGTGGCGGTCGGGAACATGGGATTCTCCTTTTAATTAATAATTATTCAGCGATTAATACACCTTGCGCGGTATCAAGATTAAATTCGCCAAAGAATTTATATTCACCCTTTTTCAATGGACCAACAAAAATTGTGGCTTCACTGTTACCGGCAATAATTTTCTCACGACGAAAATCGTCACTTTCAAATTCTTCAGGTGTAGAATCTTGATTAGCCACGAGCAATTTTACTTTCTCACCAGCAGGAATACGAATTTCAGTCGGCGTAAATTTATGATCTTTAATCACCAGCTTATAAACACCATCTTCAACGCTACCAGCGGCAGGCACAATCGCATTCGCATCTTCTTGACCTTCAAGCGCGGCAACGGATGTTTCTAACTTCGCAAACCATTCACGCGTTTTGGCTTCTTCGTGATTTTCCGAAGCGTGATGAATGGCCTGTACGGCTTCATCCACGGCGTCCAACTTGCTCTGTTCTGCCGCTTTATCCGCTATCATTTTATCAATCGCATTTTCCAAAGAATAGCTTATTTCATGGATGCTTTCTAAATCAGAATCACTCGCGGTATCGGCTTTTAAAATCGCCGCAATTTTTGCATTATTGCTTTTTAAAATATCTATCGCTTCAGCGGAGTTTGCAATTTTAACGCCTTCATAATGCTGAATGCTTGTTTCATCCTGCACGTTATCCTTTGCCATTGCTGTATATGAAACCAAGCTCAATGCCATGACACCAGTCATTAATAATATTTTTTTCATGAATTCTAATCCTTATATTTTCTCAATTACGATTAAGGTTAATTCCCATTCCAAGAACCAATATAAACGCTTTTACTCGATTTTTGTCACATTGTAAATGATAATTATTCGCAAAATAATCATTGACGAAAAAGCGATTTGATTTTAAATAGAATGAACA
>JBBKXA010000130.1:0-3698 GCA_037969235.1 Bdellovibrionales bacterium
CATCTTTTATTGATGCAAAATCGACGTTGACCATCATCGGGTAAATCATCACCCAGATAAAAACGGCTACGACAAGATTCACCCTGCCATATTCGAGCGAAGCGATTGTTTGAAACACACCCGGCACCGCTAGCCCCAGCCCAACCCCGGCAGCAATGCATAACCCAACCCAGAGGGAAAGATAGCGCTCGAATAAACCCATAGTGGATTGTCCTGCGCTCATAGTAATTCACTTTGTATTCTTGATTTTAACATGTCGTAAGCCTCATCAAACGCGGCGTCAATATCCTCTTCGCTGCCAGTTGCGGCGGCGGGATCAGGGGTACTCCAATGCAATTTTTTATGTTTTCCTAGAAATACGGGGCAGATTTCGGTTGTTGAGGCATCGCAGACGGTAATCACCAAATCAAAATGTTTTCCCACAAATTCGTCCCATGATTTACTAAGTGGGCTTCCGACCTCAATGCCGTGGCGCTTGAGGGTTTCGATGGATTTGGGATGTATGTAACCCGCGGGCTTGCTGCCCGCGCTTACGGCTTTATAGTGCCCAGCACCCAGATGGTTAATTAAGGCTTCGGCCATCACCGAGCGGCATGAATTTCCGCTGCACAGAACAAGCACATCTTTCATGTCAACAGCATCCACTTGCGGAAGAGCATGCGGGTTTTTGTTCTTTCGGCGGGATGCCACAAGCATCCTGCGCAAGGCAGGCGGTTTTTTTGTTGGTCAGAATAAAGTCCGTGCCGTCAAAGCTTAGCCCGAACTTGCCGATGGTGGATTGCTGGTATTCAACTTCGATCTGGTGATCCTCATCGCCCAGAACCTTTTTGCACAAATTCAGGATATGCAAGAATTTCTGCGGCGCTAAGCGGTGGTCGTAATCTCCAGCCTCCCATAGCTGGAAGTTCGCCACGGCCTCCTTACGTTCTGTACCACCGCAATCAATAAAATGCTTGGTCACAAGCCCGACTTCGGTAACATGGAAATGCGCAGGCAATGTAGAGCCATCCGGTAATTTGAAATTCACGACCTTCAGATTTTTAAGCGCTTTTATAACTTCTGATATTTTCATTTTAACGTCCTTTTTTTAACAGCATTTCGCAAGTTCGATTATCGAGCAGCCCTTTTTCTTATCCTCGCGGATACTGGCGAACTCGACGCTGCAGCAATCCTTGACCATAAAGCCGATAAGATCACGTACAACCTCAAAATTAGCCGAATAAATCACAGAGCGCCCTTCGCGGCGCGATGTCACAACCCCCGCATTCGATAAATGGTTGAGGTGAAATGACATAGTATTGTGCGGCGTTCCCAGCTCATCACTCAGAGCCCCGGCAGGGAGCCCCTCCGGCCCAGCCTTGACTAGCAGGCGAAACGCCCCAAGGCGAGTTTCCTGAGATAGCGCATCAAACATGATAATTGCGTTTTGAATGTCCATATGTCTAGAATAATAGAAATAAAGAGTAAACGTCAATACTTATCGACATATTTTATGATTAAAACCTAATTTTTTGCGCTAAACTTTGCGACACCACCTGCTTTTTCTTAATATAGTCATTCAATAGTTCAAAAAATACGCTATATTCAAGCAACAAATTTTTACCCCAATGGACGCTCCTGCTTAATGGCCTTAGAACAAGAACTACCCCTTATATCAACGATAGCCATTGGCCTCAGCCTTGCTTTTATTTGCGGATTTATTGCTTCTAAATTACGCATCTCTCCCGTGGTTGGTTATCTCTTCGCTGGAATTATCGTTGGTCCGCATACCCCTGGTTATGTTGCTAGTACCGAAATAGCGCATGAGCTGTCAGAGATCGGCATTGTACTTTTGATGTTTGGTGTCGGATTACACTTTTCTATGTCAGATTTAATGAAAGTCAAACATATTGCGGCGACGGGTGCTCTTGTCCGTATTATGGTGACAACGCTGATTGGGGTGGTGTTTGCCTCTTTCTGGGGCTGGTCTTTAAGCGGGGCAATTATATATGGCCTGGCGTTATCTGTGGCCAGTACGGTCGTGCTGCTACGATCACTTGAAGAAAACAAACTTCAACATTCTATTGAAGGCCATATAGCGATTGGCTGGTTGATTGTTGAGGATTTAATTATGATCCTTGCTTTAGTTCTCATACCCGTACTGGCACACGCGGGAGACGCCCAAAATCTACAGATGATTTCGGGTGCGATCCTTTTGGCTATAGGTAAGGCTGTTCTCTTTGCTTTGATAATGGGGGTTGTGGGCCGAAAAATATTTCCTATTATGCTCTCAGAGGTGAATAAAACAGGGTCCAGAGAGTTATTTACACTCTCCGTTTTAGTCGCTGCCATCGGAGTTGCTTTTGGCGCCGCCCAGCTCTTTGATGTCTCTTTGGCTCTGGGTGCGTTTTTTGCTGGTATGATTATAAACAGCTCCAAACTTAATGAAGAAGTGGCCGCGCGCGCTCTGCCGTTTCAAGATGCTTTTGCTGTTCTGTTCTTTGTCGCTATCGGGATGTTGTTTAATCCCGCCATATTACTTGAACATCCCATGGGCGTTGTTGTCACATCACTCATCATCATTGTATTTAAATTCTGTCTTACGTTCGTTATTGTTCTAAGTTTTTCCTACGCTGTTAAGCGTGCGTTGTCTGTATCAGCCGGGTTAGCACAGATCGGTGAATTCTCTTTTATTTTGATTGGTATGGGTATGACACTGGGCATGTTGCCAGAGGATGGGCGAGATTTGATCTTGGCAGGTGCGATTATTTCTATTGCGTTAAACCCCGTTATTTTTCGTTTTTCAGGTTTCTTGCATAATTACATTGAGAGCCACCCTGTCCTTTCCAACAAATTTATTACGCGTGACAAGCACACACCTAAACCAGCACCACAAGTGCCTATACTGAATAAACGGGCAATCCTTGTTGGCTATGGTCGACTTGGCCAACAAATTATTCAAAACACGCAAAACCCTTCCCTTGATTTTGTGGTGATTGATTTGAACCGCGAGAAGGTGGAAGCACTTAAAGGCACAGGGATTGAGGCCATAGCTGGTGACGCTACGACAGAAGAAACACTACAACAAGCGATGATAGATAAAGCCGCTGCTGTGGTGATTGTTGTTCCAGACCCCTATGAAACATGCAGAATTGTGGCTGCAATCCGGTCTATAAAACCCAACATAACAATCATGGTTAGCGCCTCCAATGATGATGAAGCAAATTATTACGAAGAACATAATATAGACATTGTTCTACTTGGCCGCCGTGAAATTGGCCGCAGTATGGTCGAACGCCTAAATGCTATTCAGGCATAGGAGTTTCTAGGGTATTTCAGTTATCTTAACTCTTTCTGGTGAGCCAGATTGCCGCTATAAAAAGCCCTTTTGTTCTTGGTAAAATTAACAGCACGCACAATAAAGCTACCGAAATCAAAATGCCCGTTTCTACTGGTTCTGAAAAAATATCATGTTTCACAAAGTAAAAAATAAACGGCGCAATGATATGGCCTGTAATCAAAATTGTTAACCAAGGCGGTGCGTCATCGGCGCGGATATATGAGAAATCTTCATGGCAATTAGAACAAGCTTTGTTTTGTGTTATATAAGATTTTAAAAGCCTGCCTCGCCCACAATTCGGACAAAGCCCTCTTATACCGCGCCAAAGCACGCCTTGTGTTTTACCCTCTTTATTCTTATTTATCTTCATCTGCTTTTT
>JBBKXA010000131.1:0-7439 GCA_037969235.1 Bdellovibrionales bacterium
AAAGCGGTGGGTGGGTTTATAAGAGTCATATTCGCGCGATTGATGCTGTTGAAAAAGATTTTGTGGCCACCGCGCTCGCATTCGAAGGCGCGCCGTATTTATGGGGAGGACGCAGCCAGCACGGCATTGATTGCTCAGGTTTAGTGCAAATCGCATTGGGGCGTGCAGGCATTGATTGCCCGCGCGATAGTGGTGATCAAATGACCACGCTCGGAACAAAGCTTGACGGGCGCGCGGCGCTTCAACGTGGTGATTTGGTGTTTTTTAAAGGGCATGTTGGCATTATGCTGGATGAGCAAAACATGATTAACGCACGATCTCATCATATGCTTGTGGTGTCTGAACCGTTGCAGGATGTTATGAACGCGAACGACAGCGGGTTATTAGAAGCGCGGCGGTTGTAGCAACTACTCCCCTGGAATAATCGGTGTTGGTGCGCCTGCCGGATTGGTGTCGATTACGTTATCAATGACATTCATTAAATCCCCTTTGCCACGAATATTTGCGGGTTCGGAGAACACATCTTCGGTTTGATAAACACGTACGGTGCGTTCACGTTTTTGCAATTCCACTTTGGTTTCAAAACGATCGGAATTCATGTAAGGCACGGATGGGCGGAATTCCTCAAGATAATATTCTTCAGGTTGCTTGATATCAGGGCTGTTATGCGCAGGAAGCGGCGAGGGTTGCAAAGCCACATTGGTAAAATCAATTACAACCGTATCAGGATATCCAAACATCGCATTTGATACAAAATCCCACGGCAAGCCAGCCCCGCCATTGGCCGCGTTTAAATATGTCGATTTTTCAATCATCGGATCGATATGCGCCTTGATGCGACGATAACCTGGGGCGCGGCAATCCACGTCGAAACCGTGGCGAGATTTAAATAGGTTGATCGTCTGGGGTGGCTTTACACTGTATTTTAATTTTTCAACTTCAACAATACAGGCCGCATTTTTTGCGCCGGGTGTTTCGAACTTCACATCTTGTATCGAATCGTCAATCGCGTATGCGCAAGCGCCCAGTGAGAAGACGGACAAAAAGAGAATATATTTTTTAAACATGATGGTCGCTCATATGAAGTCATGTATCGGTTTGGTCATTGAGGGGAAAGCAGAACGCCATCCCGTACGCGTGAAAACAATTTTATCGTATTTTCAATATCATAGCAAGCGCGGTGAAAAAAGAATGGCAAGTTACGCCGCGTCTTTTTTGCTTGCGGTTGATTTATCTTTGCTGTGCACCGTGAATTTAAGCGCGTTGCTTTCAACTTCAATATCTACCGTGCTGCCGTCAGTGACTTCGCCGTTGAGGATTTTTTCCGCAAGTTTGTTTTGCACCTGTGTTTGAATTACACGTTTTAAAGGGCGCGCGCCGTATGCGGGTTCATAGCCTTTATCGCCGAGCCAGGTTTTCGCGTCCGCATCCACGTTGAGCGATATGTGACGATCCTTCAGCAAATCATGCAAATATTGCAATTGTATATCGACAATGCCCGACATTTGCTTGCGATCAAGACGTTTGAACAATAGGATTTCATCTAAACGGTTAATAAATTCAGGGCGAAATGCGGCGCGTACAGCGTTCATTACTGGCTCGCGAACCTCTTCGATGTCTGCGCCGTCGGGTTGGTTGACCAAATGCTCCGCGCCGAGGTTGGAGGTCATGATCAACAGCGTGTTGGAAAAGTCGACTGTACGCCCCTGCCCGTCAGTGAGACGGCCGTCATCAAGAACTTGGAGCAAAACGTTGAATACGTCGGGATGCGCTTTTTCGACTTCATCAAATAAAACCACTTGGTATGGGCGGCGGCGGATGGCTTCGGTGAGCGCGCCTCCTTCGTCATATCCGACGTAGCCTGGCGGTGCGCCGATCATCCGTGATACGGAGTGTTTTTCCATGTACTCAGACATGTCCAATCGGATCAACGCGCTTTCGTCATCGAATAAAAATTCGGCTAAGGCCTTGGTTAATTCAGTTTTTCCCACACCTGTTGGCCCTAAGAACAGGAAAGAGCCCATTGGACGGCGCGAATCTTGCAATCCTGCGCGGGAGCGGCGGATGGCGTTTGATACGGCGATTACGGCTTCGTCTTGGCCCACTACACGCTGGCGGATTTTGTCTTCCATGCCCAATAATTTTTCGCGCTCCCCTTCAAGCATTTTATCAACAGGGATCCCTGTCCATTTACTGACCACGGCGGCAATGTCGTCGTCGGTGACTTCTTCATGAATTAGGCCGCTATTGGCCGAAACACCATCATTGCCGCTTGCGTTGGCGAGTTTTTCCTGGAGTTGAGGGATAGTGCCATATTTTAATTCGCTGGCCTTGGCCCAATCGCCTTCGCGTTCGGCTTGTTCTAATTCAATACGCGCTTTATCGAGGCTTTCGGCGTGCTTTTGGCCGACATTAAGCTTTTCTTTTTCCGCGGCCCATTGGGTGGTCATGTCTGCTGATTTTGATTCGAGGTCTTTTAGTTCAATTTCTAGGGTTTTTAGGCGTTCTTTGGATGATTTATCTTTTTCTTTTTTCAATGCTTCACGTTCGATTTTGAGCTGAACGATACGGCGATCAAATTTATCGAGCGCATCAGGCTTCGAATCTGCTTGCATGCGAATGCGGCTGGCGGCTTCGTCGACCAAATCAATCGCCTTATCGGGCAGAAAACGGTCAGTGATATAGCGATTGGACAAAGTGGCGGCAGAAACGATGGCATTATCGGTGATGCGTACACCGTGGTGTAACTCATATTTTTCCTTTAATCCCCGCAGGATAGATATAGTATCTTCAACTGTTGGTTCAGATACAAAAACGGGTTGGAAACGACGCGCGAGCGCGGCATCTTTTTCAATATGTTTACGGTACTCGTCGAGGGTTGTTGCGCCGACCATGTGCAATTCACCGCGTGCGAGAGAGGGTTTTAGCATATTCCCTGCATCCATTGATCCTTCGGCTTTCCCCGCGCCGACCAAGGTGTGCAATTCATCCAGAAAAAGCACAATTTGACCAGCTGCGTTTTTAACTTCATCAAGGACGGCCTTAAGGCGCTCTTCAAATTCACCCCGAAATTTTGCGCCAGCCAGCAGAGCACCCAAATCAAGCGACATGAGACGTTTATTTTTGAGGCTTTCGGGCACATCGCCATTGACGATACGCTGCGCCAACCCTTCGATGATAGCCGTTTTACCTACGCCAGGCTCACCAATGAGTACGGGGTTGTTTTTGGTGCGGCGCGACAGAACCTGAATGGTGCGCTTTATTTCTTCTTCGCGGCCGATAATTGGGTCTATCTTGCCGTCTTGCGCGGCTTGGGTTAAGTCATGCGCGTACTTATTTAAAGCATCGAATTGATCTTCGGCGCTGGCGCTGTCGGCGGTACGGCCTTTGCGCATGTCGTTTATGGCTCGGTTGAGTTTTTTATCATCCAAGCCTGCGTCTTCAAAAATACCGCCAATATCAAGCTTTTTATTCGCGAGCATTGCTTGCAATATGCGCTCTGCTGTCACGAATTTGTCGCCTGATTTTTCGGCTAATAACAATGCATTATCAGCAGTTTTTATGAAGTCGGTTGAAATGCGCAATTGCGCCCCCGATCCTTCAACTACAGGAAATTTTGAGATCGCTTTTTCTACGCCGCTTTTTAATCTCGCGACATTACCGTCTGCGGTTTTAACCAATTTAGGAATTATCGCGTCGCGATCGTCGAGCATGACTTTGAGTAAATGTTCAGGCTCAATCGATTGATGCCCGTAACGCATGGCTAAAGTTTGCGCCTCTTGCACAAATGATTTGGATTTTTCTGTGAATTTATCAAAGTTCATGACAATAAATATAAGCTTTTAAAATTATAGTTCAACATCAGTTCATCACTCGGGCGTAAAAAAAGCGGCTCAGCCGCTTTCCCATTAATTTATAACGCATTAGAGAACAATTCTAATTTGCAGATTCTGACACATTTGCCTCAGATTTTACCTGAGAGTCTCCGCCTAAGATACTGGAAGGTAAACCTAAATCATCATCACTATTAACAGTTTTTGATTTGGTTGGCTGCTTTGCTTTATCTTCAGCTTTTTGGTCATTGCTTTGTACGTGCTTTTTCCCCGTTGCTGCATCCTGTACGTCTTGGCTCCATTCGCCGACGATGCGTTGGTAATGTTCCGCGTGCTGAAGATAGCTTTCTTCGAGAATACGATCACCGCTAGAGGATGCATCCTTAGCCAAAGCTATATATTTTTCAATGACTTGGTGAGCAGTACCACGAATACGTACGTCAGGGCCATTAGAATCATAAACCTTTGTGCGTTGATTGCCGCCGCCGTTATTACCACCGTTGCTACGGCCATTGTTACGGGATGATCTATTGCGCCGGTTTGAACTGCTATTTCTCATTTTTTAATTCCAATCATTTTTCATTAACACACATACACGTACACTTTACACTATTCGTGTACGTGTTGCCAAGCCTTTATACACTAGCAAAAGCACTCTATTTCGGGTTTTACGATCAATACAAACTTCATATTGCGGTCACTGTCTATAATCAGGTCTCTCGGCGCAGGGTTTGTTTTGATAAATTCAAACTACGCACCCGACGTTTTTCAATCAACCATCAAAATAGAAAAATTATTTTTTATCCCCATGCGCATCATCACAAGACACTTCCAAAACCCTTATGTGCCCTGCGAGATCGGCATATGTTGATTCTAGCAAAAGTCGCGATTCGGTTAGGAGTCGCGTTGCGGACTTTTCCTGATCAAAACCGATTTCAAAATATGCGCGGGCTCCTTTATTCATATACGAAGAAATTTTAGAAAAAATTTCTTTATAGGCTTGCAAGCCATCTTCGCCTCCATCCAATGCCAGAATCGGGTCAAATTTACGAACGGATTCGGATAATTCCAGAATCACATGCGATGCGATATATGGTGGATTGGACGTGATGAGGTCAAACTCACCCTCTACATTTTCAAACCAATGGCTCTGAATGAATTTTGCCCGCGCATCCACGCCATTTAATTGTGCGTTCTTATGCGCGGTACTCAAAGCATCTGCGGCGATATCTACCCCCACACCTTGCGCATCGGGAAATTCCTTGAGCAACGCAATTAAAATACACCCCGTACCTGTGCCGAGATCGAGGATAGTTCGGGGCTGGTGATGTTTAAAGCGAGCAATAACGGCGTCTATTAATGTTTCCGTGTCATGACGAGGATCGAGTGTGTCGGGCGAGAGCGTAAAATTCAGCCCCCAAAATTCGCGCTCGGCGTATATTCGCGATAACGGTTCGCCGTTTCTAAAGCGTTGCAGATCTTGGTTAACGCATTGTGTGATCACCTCTGATATCTCCATATTGACGGAAGATATAATTTGCGTGCGCGACACATTACCGCGCTTTGCCAGAACATAGCGAGCGTCATGTTCTGGCATAACTGCACATAAAATTTCATAAAGTTCATATAATTTCATTAGTTTTCTAATGTGGCCAACGCCGAGGCTTGGTCTTCAGCGATGAGCGCGTCGATAATTTCATCCAACGCTTCGCCGTTTAAAACTTCGTCTAATTTATAGAGGGTGAGGTTTACACGGTGATCGGTTACGCGACCTTGCGGGTAGTTATATGTACGGATGCGTTCAGAGCGATCGCCCGATCCCACTTGGCTTTTACGATCAGATGCACGCTCATCGGCGAGTTTTTGCCGTCTGATGTCATAGATACGTGTGGCCAAAACCTTCATCGCTTTGGCGCGATTTTTGTGCTGGGAGCGTTCTTCTTGCATCTCCACCACTACGCCTGTGGGAATGTGGGTGATACGCACAGCAGAATCCGTGGTGTTGACGTGCTGTCCCCCTGCCCCTTGGGAGCGATATGTATCGATGCGTAAATCATCGGGGCGGATATCCACTTCGGCCTCTTCGGCTTCGGGCAATACGGCAACAGTTGCGGCGGAGGTATGAATGCGTCCGCTACTTTCGGTTTTAGGAACGCGTTGCACGCGATGTGTGCCCGATTCATATTTTAGCTTAGAAAACACGTTGCGGCCATTTACTTCAGCGACAATTTCTTTATAGCCACCAATGTCGTTTTGCGAAGCTTCCAAGACTTCAAATTTCCAGCCCTGCTTGATCGCGTAGCCTTTGAACATGGTGAAGAGGTCACTGGCGAACAACGCCGCTTCATCGCCGCCTGTACCGGCGCGAATTTCGAGGATTGCGTTTTTGGCGTCGTCTTCGTCCTTGGGGATCAGCGCCAATTGAATTTGTCGTTGCAATTTCGGCAAGCGTTCTTCGATGACGCGCAATTCTTCCGCCGCCATCTGCTTCATTTCAGGGTCGGCGAGCATTTCCTTTAGCTCTAGTTTTTCAGCATTTGCCGTTGTGTAATCATTAATCGCATTCACAACAGGCTCAAGCTCGGCATATTCCATGGAAAGCTTAGCGAATTTTTCACCCGAAAGCCCACCTTGAGACATAAGAGATTCAAGCTCCTCATGCCTTTGTTTGATCGTTTGTAATTTTCCTTCAAGTGCCATGTCGCTATAAGGCCAGAATCACGCGATTTTGGCAAGTGGGAAATAAAAATTTAAAGTATGTAAATTACTGTTGACATTCATTATGGTAACCTGTAGTTTTTTTTAAATTAAGGAAGAAAAAAGCATGACTGCAATTGAAGCTAATCTAAAAGCATTTAATAATAACTTTGGGAGCAATATCGGCGATAACGCCCCTTCGCTAAGTCTTGATTCTGCCTATAGGCAATATATGAAAGATCGTGATCTAGGGTGTTTTGTTAAAACACTTAATCCGTATATAGAGAGAGTGGCATATGCGACAGCCAAAAATGCGCCATATGACCAAAAGCACGAAATCGTGTCTCTAGCCGTGTCGGATTTTTATGTCGATCTGATTGAAAAGAATCTGTTAGATAAATTTGATGGCACATCAGCACTGGAAGCATATTTGGGGATATGTATAAAGCGTAAAGCTACACTTCATTTAATAAAATCATCGCAACGAAATAAACTATTACCCACATATCCTGTCATCAGAAAAAAAGATATCGCTGAAATCGAGGATTCGTATGAATGCAGATTAAGCGATTTAGACATTGCAAAAATTATCCATGAAAAGGTTATAGACGGGAAATCTCTTGCCATGACTAGTCGTTGGCGAAAGAATAAAGGGGTTAAGCATACTGTTGAAAAACTTGCAGAAATTGTTAAACAAACACGTTTGTTACATAATAGTACTGTATCCTTTGATAATTGTGATGATGAATACTTGCCAGCTAAAGAAAAAATTTCTTATGAAAACGATTTAACGCCAGCGCAACAAGCACAATATGATGAGCTGCTTTACAATACAACAAAACTTATTAAAAATTTATCAGACATAGAACAATTGGTTCTACGTTATTACCATAATAAAGACCTCAGTTT
>JBBKXA010000132.1:0-19216 GCA_037969235.1 Bdellovibrionales bacterium
CGTTGCAAATGCGTCCGACGGATCCGAAAAATTTGCTCTGGACGAAGATCATACTTATGTTGGTTTTAGTGTGAGCTATATGGTCGTGGCACGTGCCAGTGGTCGCTTCGACGATTTTGAAGGGGCTTTCGTCATCGACCACAAACATCCTGAAAACAGCCGCGCGGATATCACTATACAAACCGACAGCGTAGATACTGGATCTGAAACACGGGATGCAGATATACGCGGCCCTGGTCTGTTTAAGGCAGACCGCTATCCCACGATGGCTTTTTACAGTCGTAAAATAGAGATGGGGTCGGATAATACTGGCCAGATCATAGGTGACCTGACCCTGCTTGGTATAACCAAGCCTGTGACACTTAATTTCACTAAAGAGCCTGGGCTGGACGAAAACTTTGCTGATGGTTTTAAGGTTATTGGAAAAATAAAACGTTCGGATTTTGGCATGAATGCTTTTATTAAGCCGATTGGAAATGTGGTGACCTTGCTGGTGTGTTACAATATGGAAGAATGCACATCCGAAGAAGTACAGCGGGACAACAAACCTCAGTATAATCAGTAAAAAAACCGCCCGACGTTGTCGAGCGGTTTTTCGGGGGTTTGGATAAATTATATGGTTATGCTGCTTTTTTCATGCTGTTACAACCGCACTCTTTTTCGAGTTGTTGCAATTTCTTTTGCGCGTCTTCTTTAGAAACTTTTTGTTTTTCCTGAAGTTTGGCAAAAAACTGCTCACGATTGTCTTCATAAAGCTTGACGTCTTGATCATTTAGACCGCTCCATGTTTCCTTGATTTTCTTGTGAAGCTTCTCTGTGTTTTCTTTTGAGTTTTGTTTTTTGTTCATATCTTGATTTGTATTTGGCATGATGATCTCCTTGATCCTTGGTTGATTTAAATCTGCGAATTGCAGACCTATAATAATGTTGTCGCAAATGCGCTATAATAAGGCGATGCGTAATAAGAGCAAAAGTGTAAGGAAGTTATAAGGTCATGGTTTCCAGCATACTCATATCCTCATCTACGGTTGGTTCTATATCACCACTGCCCGATAAAATTTCAGTTACTGTATTTCTTAGTTCCGCAGCATTAACAATAAAAGGAATAGCCAAAGTCTGTCCTCCTGTACCGCTAATAAAAATGCTTGAGTATCTAAAAAATCGTCCAGGGATAGTTGAGGCGACTTCGCTACTCTCAATTTGATCGTAGCGCATCTGAATGATTTCCAGATTGATGATCCCCACACGAATGATGACGCGTTTATCGGTCGCAGCGATTAACAAATAATGCTTTCTTAAGTATGCCAACGTTATCATAGTCAATACTTTAATGCTCAATGCGATGCCAAATAAAAGCAGAAGCGGCAAGGGGAGTCCGAACGTAAACATAAGCAGCATAAAAAGAACCGATGCACAAAAAATGGCCGCACTCTTCCAATAGATCCCATCGCTGACTTTTCCAATCTTGAGAATTTGCTCATCTGGCAGTAGCATAGATTTTAAAATCGCGTGCGCAGACGACGATTCATCAGGGCGAATACCACTCAGTTTTTGTCTAATTGTACGCGGGCTTTTAGAAACCGAAGGCATTTGCGACCATCCTTTTTGTTCAATTCAATCTGCTAACCGCAAATCCATAAGGCATGGTCGCAAAAACAACATAATAATGCGATGTGGTTTTAGAATTTTAGTATAAGGAAGTTATAAGCGTGCGTTAACAAAGCTTATTATTTTGTGTGCGCTCGTTACAAAGCACCAAGGGAAGGGAAAGGGTAAAAGTGGAACCGACTTCCGGAGTGCTCATAACATCAATCGAGCCATCCATTGCTTCAGCCAGTTTTTTGGTGATAAGCAGTCCCAGACCCGTTCCACCGAATTTCCGGTTTATTGAGGAATCCGCCTGACAAAATTTTTCAAATATTCTATTCTGGTCTTCGCTGCTAATTCCGATGCCGGTATCACGAACGCTGATGCTAATTTGCGCAGTCGTTTTTTTGACCGAAATTTCAACAGCTCCTTTATCCGTAAATTTTATAGCATTGCTGCAGAGATTAAGGATCATTTGACGCAGATGTGCCGGGTCACCGATGTAAGTCTCATTTTTGACAGAATCACAATGCACCGCGAATTTTAGCCCTTGGCTCCGCGCATTGGGTGACATCATTTGGTTAATATCCTGCATAAGCTGATAAAGACTAAAAGGCGTTTTTTCAATATTGATATGCCGAGCTTCTATTTTTGTAATATCAAGAAAATCGTTCAAGAGATTGACGAGCATTTCACCGCTTAATTGCAAGGCATCTATAAGCTCTTTTTGTTTGCCTGTCAGGGGAGAGGTTGTTGAAAGGATATTCGCAATACTGATCATAACGCCTGCCGGATTGCGGAGTTCGTGACTTATGTATGTCAAAAAGTCTGTTTTGGCTTCATTGGCATCCTGGGCTTTGATGCATTCCTGTGTTTCATTGAGGACACCTTGTTGGCTCCACTTAGGCTTTTCATCGCTGTGGAGTTTAAGCATATTGTTCATGCGCTTCCTTTTTTATATCCTGCCCTAGCTCAGCGCAAATATGCCCCAATGCCTTCCCGCAGATCAGGTGGTCTGTAGAATTCACCGCCAAATCGCCAAGCGATATGATGCCAACCAACCGCTTGTCCTTATCCAGAACGGGCAAACGCCGTATTTTGTTTTTTGTCATATTGATTGCAACATCCTCCATCTCATCGCTGTCGCGGCAATATAAAATTTCCTTTGTCATGACCTGTTCGGCGTTGGTTTCTGCTGGGTGATGCGATTCTGCCACGCAGCGCAGGGCCAGATCACGGTCTGTGATAACGCCAATGAGCCTGTCATTTTTGGCGACAAGGACACTGCCACAATCACTTTGTTGCATTTTCTTGGCAACCTCGTGCAGGAGAGTATCGGGTGAAACAATTTGTACTTCTTTGCTCATAATGTCTTTGATCTTCATGGTGAATCCTTTTTTTAAAATTTCTACATGCCAATCATGGCAAGCTCCGCATTAGGAAGCTATATGCAAGAACACAGGGGATATAAGGATTATATAAGGGGGCACGTAAAAGTTACACAGAAAGTTTTAGCAATCCCTGTTCATGCAGCGGGGCAATCTCGGCGATTTCCATGCGGTAGCCGATGCCAGCTTCGGTAACAATGCGCACAGGAATGGAGGGGTCTTTTTCAATCTTTTCGCGGATTTGACCAATAAAAACACGTAGATATTGCGTATCCTCAGCATGTGCGTCCCCCCATACCGATTTGAGAATTTCGCGGTGCGGCAGCATCTTGCCACGATGAACCATGAAATAGCGCAGGAGATTATATTCTTTAGGTGTAAATGCCAGAATTTCGTCACCCAAAAACACTTCGTGGCGTACCAGATCGATCCGCAACGGGCCATTCACCAGCTCCGGCTCGCCAGTTTCATGAATGGCCGAAGACCTGAGGGCGGCATTGATGCGGGCCGTAAGAACATCTGTATTAAACGGTTTGAACACATAATCATTCGCCCCGGCATTCAGGCTTGAGATCACAGATTCATTGTCCGTATGCAAAGAAATAACAATAATCGGCACCTCGGACCACTCGCGCACCGCTTTGATGAATTCAACGCCATTCATATCAGGTAAGTCAGGGCACATTAAAATGAGATCTGGTTTGACAGAAACGCAAAGTTGAATAGCCTGACGCCCATCCGCGCAATCTACTAGCTTAAACTCTTTGCTCTCCAGAACAAGATCCAACATCTTTGTTGTTGTTTTATCTGTATCTGCAATCAGCAGGACGTTCTTTTTTTTGTTCATAAGACGCTAAACCATATCTGCTCTTATCAAGAGCGCACGTTAAAATTAAATTTTACTTAGAGCTTTCTTTATAACACGCTGGCTGACAATAGGTAAAAATACTTTTGGGGGCTTGCATGTATTAAGATTATCTGTGTTGGAATATGGGTTAAAAATCATGTGGGCTATTTATATCACTTTTGAGCTCATATAACAGCTACGCTCACTTTACCCCTTGTAAGATCATCTGCATATAGTAGGGTATGATGTAATGAAAAATGCCTTCTTTTCAGTATTGATCACCCTTCTTGTGTTGCCTGCATTTACGCCGTGGATGCCGCATGGAATGGCGCATGCCTTACATGATCGTCAAGAAAATCACCATGAGAGTGCCAATCAACCTGATAAGGCAGAACATGGACACGATCATGCCTTGCATGACCATGACAAACAAATGCAGGCAAGTAATCATCACGCTATAAATCTGGATGTTGTGACGTATTTCAGTGAGTATTTGCATGTTGATCTGCAAAGCCCTGATAACATCACTTTAACGGCTCCGACGCATGATAGTCAGGATATTGACTTTACTTTCTCTGCAAATCTGCCGTCGCAACACCGCTATGTACTATCTTCTGTGCAAAGCCGTGCACCACCCGATTGGCGATGGCATAGGCCGGACAACACCCCCCTTTATCTCTCAACGCAGCGTTTACGGATTTAAAAATTAATTCGTAAGGCGTATTTTTGTGTCTGCTTTGTGGCGGACGCTCGTAACCCATGCGTCTTTTTCTAATTTTCTAAACGACAACTCTCTAAAAAATGGAGACAATTTTTATGATGAACTATTTTCAATCTATGACAGGTAAAGACCGCCTGTTTGCCCTTATGGGGCTAGCAATGATGCTGGTTGCCCTGTTTGGCATGATCCCTGATGCTTGGGCGCATGGCGTAACGCAAGGTGATAAAGGCTACATTCAGGAAACCGTGGGTGTACACCCAATTCCCTTTATCTATCTTGGGGCTAAACACATGATGACGGGCTATGACCATTTGCTGTTCTTACTCGGCGTGATCTTCTTCCTCTACCGCATGAAAGACGTAACAATTTATGTGACGCTGTTTGCAGTTGGTCACATTGTGACGCTTCTTTCCGGCGTGTTAATGGAAATTAGCATTAGCTCTTATATTATTGACGCGATCATCGGCTTTTCCGTGGTCTACAAGGCATTGGATAATATGGGCGCGTATCAACGCTGGTTCGGGTTTCAGCCCAATACCAAAGCAGCAACCCTCATATTTGGCTTGCTACACGGCTTTGGTTTGGCGACTAAAATTCTGGACTATGAACTATCGCCAGATGGTCTTCTTGCCAATCTGATTTTCTTCAATATTGGTGTGGAATTGGGACAGATTTTGGCTCTGGCAGTCATCCTGATCGCCATTACCTATTGGCGAAAATCCGGTAGCTTCCTGCACCACGCTTATAAAGCCAATGCCGTTATGATGATGCTGGGTTTCTTGCTCATGTTTTATCAAATCACCGGCTACATCGTTCAATAATTCAAACTGACAAACTTAAAAGGAAAATATAATGTTTAACTCAAATATACCATCAGACAGAGAAGTGCCCTCAACAGGGAAGCTCATTAAATCAACCATTTTGGCAGCAATTACCGCTGGCGTTTTGCTGGTGACGGTTGTCATGCCAGCCGAATACGGTATTGATCCGACAGGGGTGGGCAATGCAGTTGGCCTTAAACGCATGGGTGAGATTAAAACCTCACTGGCCGAAGAAGCGGCGCAAGATGCGGCCAAGGATGCCCAAGCCGTAGTTGTGGTAGAAGCTGAGCCAGAGCCACAAATCGTATCGGAAGCTGCACCTACCCAAAGTCATGAAAGACAAGTCACACTTGCGCCGGATGAAGGCACCGAGATTAAGTTGACCATGACCAAAGGTGCAAAGGTTGATTACACATGGGAAACCAATGGCGGCAAAGCAAATTTTGATGTGCATGGGGACTCAAAGAAGCTGAAAATTGATTATCACAGCTACGCCAAAGGTTCAGAGCAGAAAAGTGAAGGTACGTTAGAAGCTGATTTTGACGGCAATCATGGCTGGTTCTGGCGCAATCGTACGAAAGAGCCTTTAACCATCACCCTCAAAACCAACGGCGAATACACCGCCATCAAGCGTTACTAAACCCACTTACGAGAAAAGAAAGAACAACTCTCATGAAAAAACTTAAAGACCCTAAAATCCTATTAGGAATTGGCGTTATTGTTATCGCCATAATTATCTTTGCAATGGTAATGTCAGGAGCCGATCCCTCTGGTGGTCACGGGCACACACACTAGAAATTAATACGCAAAAGCGGCTTTGGCCGTTTATAAAGAAAGGTCTTAAATATGATTTTTACCGCTCTTAAAGTGACCATCGCCGCTTTTGTGATTGCTTTTGCAACATGGCTCGCCGGAAAACGACCAGAACTGGCTGGCTTTATTACGGCACTGCCATTGGTTTCTATTTTGGCTATCGCCTTTTCCTATATTCAGTATCAGGATACGGCCATAACCGCTCAATATGCCCGCAGCATTATCTTTGCTGTGCCGATTTCATGGGTATTTTTTCTGCCTTTCTTCTTTATTGAAAAATGGGATTTGAATTTCTGGTTAAGTTATATTGTCGGCCTTGCTTTGCTGGTCGCGGGTTACTTTTTGCATCAATATATCATGAGAAATATTATAGGATAAAATTATGGGACACGACCACCATCATCATGGAGATCCATCTGAAATAGGAGAACGTCGGCTTTGGTGGGCGGTTGGGGCCAATTTATTACTGACAGTGGCACAGGTCATTGGCGGGATTATATCCGGTAGTTTATCGCTGATTGCCGACGCGCTGCATAATTTCAGTGATGCTGCGTCGCTCTTGATTGCTTTGGTGGCCATTCGTATTGGACGAAAACCGCCTGATCAATTTAAAACTTTTGGTTATAAACGTGCTGAAACCATAGCTGCGCTCATTAATCTGACCACGTTGATTATTATAGGGTTGTATCTTTGCTATGAGGCCATTATGCGCTTTATAACGCCTGAACCGATTGCCGGATGGGCGGTTGTAATTGTGGCTGGCATAGCCTTGATTGTAGATGTATTCACTGCGCTTTTGACATACAGCCAATCAAAAAACAGCATGAATATACGGGCTGCTTTTCTTCATAACCTGACAGACGCTTTTGCTTCTGTTGGGGTCATTATCGCCGGAACCTTGATTTTGCTTTATGGCTGGGTTTGGACTGACGCGGCTATGACCCTCATAATTGCTGGGTATGTTCTGTATCAGGGTTTTACAGAGATTCCTAAAGCAATTCATTTATTAATGGAGGGTACGCCGAAAAACATCAATATTGATGATGTTATATTGGCATTGGAGGAAATTAAGGGTGTTGAAGACGCTCACCATGTTCATATTTGGCAACTTGATGAACAGCGGATTGCATTGGAGGCCCATATTGTTTTGAATGGCGGAACAGATATGGACGTTCTAAAAAAGAATCTTAAAACCATGCTTCATGATAAATTTGAAATTGAGCATTCCACATTGGAGTTTGAAAATTACAGATGCGATAATCCCTAATATTTAAATAGAGATAAAGATCACCTATTCCTGAAATTTATTATAAATTTTCAAAAAAATACAACACTTCACGCGCTCTGAAAACAACCCCGTCTCCTTCAAAATTTTTTTGTTAGTTTGGCGGCTCATGACACCGACGTGCCCATGGGGCTTTGTAGAGATGAGATGGCTATTCTGATTTTTATAGTTCTGCTGTGTATAATGACGTCCGCTAAATGAAATCATGAGAGTATGTACTTTAAAGTTTTCTAAAATAAAGCTTATTTAGACTTGATTACCTGCGGCAAATGGTTAGACTTTCTTTATTTAATAAAATTAATTTAGAATTCAAAGCGTAAAAATTAAATGAAAACAATATTGCTTTCTATGCTCATTATTTTTGGTTTTGTGGGTCTCGCTTATGCAATGAGCGATACCCCAAAACCACCAACGCCAGGGCAAATTGAAAACATCGAGAAGATGAAAGAGCGTGATAGATATCGCGCTATGCCCGATTGTGAAGGTGAATTCGTCACTTTGGAAATGGACGATGTAATATTGAGGGTTCCTCGGGCGCGGCAAGTTATAGATGTTAAAAATATAGGGACGATTGCTGGTCTTGTTAAACCATCATTAAATTATAAATGTGAAGACGCTATTGAGAACGTTGTTACGTATAGGACAGGACATCTAACGCTCAGGGTTCGTCGTAGCCCGCCTGTGAGTACGTCATATGAAAGCGCACATAAAAATATATTTGGCCGAGAGGGAGTAATTTTTGATCGTTCAATAGGAGAAAACGGTGTTGAACGGATTATCGTTTTAGACGGAGGTGAGGCTTTAAAATTACCTCCTGAAGGGGCAGCTTCTGAATATTATATATTACCAAAAGAAATAGAGCAGACAGAAAACAGCGAACCAGTTTTATACACTTGCAGCACTCCACCAAAAGTAGAGCAAAGCTTCAAAGGTCAGTGTATTACATCTTACTATAACTTGGCGGGATTATTTGTTCATTACAAATTTCACAGAGATATGCCAGATACAAATTTTATTATTGATAGACATAGAAAACACACGAATTGGTTTTCAGAAGTAACGCTTAAACCGTAATTTTTAATGATTAATTATTTTAATTAAGGAGATGAAAGATGGCATATCCATTCACGCCAGCGCAACAAACTGAATTAGAGGCCTTGAGAGCTGCGGGTAATTATTCCGATGTTTACAAATATATTCTCTTTCATACATCGACTTTTAGTCCTGTGCTTTCTGCCTACACAGAAGTTAATCTCACCAATGTACAATCGGCAACTCCTGTTTCTGGGGTGGATGATTCCGTTTGGCTCTGGACTAGAGGCGCTTATGGAGTGAACTCTGATGATGGTAGTTTCTTCTCGGATTTTATTCGTGATTATACGGCAGAGCAGCATTTTCTGAGATATGGCACAGCTATAGGCTCAACAGAAGTTGATTTAGCATCCGACATTATTGCAAATGCATTTGCCGTTGAAATTATTGGTGGTTCAGGATCACTTCCTGATCTGAACACAGTTGGCTTTACAGATGCTGGTCCTGTGGCTTCAGAAATTTTTAGCCCTACCGAAATTTCTGCGCTTACACATACAACAAATTATTCGCCTTGGGCCGGAACAATTCTGTTTCCATTCCTCGGTGAAGGTAGTTTCTTTCGCGATTGGGTTTTAACCACTGATACGGTTCAAAAATCTGGTACTGAGTATTATAAAGCTCTTGAAGGCACATATGATTTAATTTCAATTGCTGCAACAGCCAATGCAATTACAACACAATTTGAAGCATGGTGGAACTCCGGTGCGCTTATTGACACAATAGAAAATAATACTGGCGGTGAAGCCGCCACACTTGCCTTGCTCGACCAACTACGCGCAGAGGCTAATGCATTTTTTCAAAGTGTTTATGCGCTTCCAGATATAGAATTAACCCAAATAGGTGGAGACTTACCACTTTACGGGAATGCGAATATTTTGAATTGGGCTGATGCTTTTGAGAATGGAATACAGCCTAATTATATTGTGGGAACTTTAGATGATGATGCGATTATTCAAACAAATAGCCTTGCTGTAGCAGGATTAATCCGTAACGAAGATATTGTGCATGCTGGGCTTGGCGCTGATTTTATTGAAGGTTCAGAAGGAGATGATCTTATCGATGGCGGCAAGGGGTTAGACACGCTTGACTATTCAGGGCTTTCAAACACACCATTTACAGCAGGAATTACGGTTAATTTTGAAACAATCTTGAGTCTCAACAATTATTTCGACCATAGAGTTGTCATTAATGACCCTGGGTTTCTGAGCATAGGAAATTTTACAGACTATGCTTACGATATTGAAAGATTAAATCTAACAAACGCCAAAGACACAGTAGTTTTCAATCCTAGCGTCTCTATGGTTTATGAAATAGATGGTAAAGGTGGTAACGATACACTTGATTATAGTGCATACACAACAGAGGTTAATGTTAATCTAGCCGCTAGCTCAGATAGTCTTGGAAACACTTTAAGCAACTTTGAAACGATAATACTTTCCGAAGCAGGAGGAGAAGCAAATGGTAGCCTATATGCTGAATCTATATATGGCAGTATGTTTAATGATATCATTACTGGAGCCGGAGGTTCCGATGCAATTTATGGGTTTGCAGGTGATGATATTCTTAGTGTTAATATTAATGATGCAGCAAGCAATTCCTATATAGATGGTGGGGAGGGGATTGATTTTTTCAAAGCCAATGGGGGTAATTTAATTCTAAATAATGGAATTGCGACTTCTCAAACGGGAATTGCTGAAAATATTGAAGGTTTGATAGCCTCAGGTAACAATGATTATATTTACATTGAGACAATGGGCTGGCAATTTGATGCTAACAATGACCGAATGTCTTGGTTAGACTATTCAGCTATTAATCAATCTATAGATTTTGATTTTTCTTCTTCTTTGATTTGGACAGCAACAGAAACTACAGGCTCAAATCCATCATTTGATGTATATACTAATGTTGGATCTTCGGGTGGTAAACTCTATGGTCCACGTATTGTAGGGTCAAATAAGGGTGATACATATAATTTTGATGCTATTGAATATCATAACGTTAAGCTTCAATTGGGGCTAGGTAATGACGTGGTCAACGTAGAATCTTATTCTGGAGATGATACTGTATTTGAATTTAGTTATTTGGGTGGCGATGATGTTATAAATTTTTTGGATACATATAATGCTTATTCTTGGAATATTGCTGATGGTAGCAAAATCATACTTCCAAGCAATATCGACGTCTCTGATGTCACAATATCAAGAAGTAATGAAATTCTTTATAGCGAATTTGTGGGTAGTGGAGGAAATCCTCCTTCTAAAACGTATGTGTTCGACCTAACTGTAGCCGTTTCTGGCTTAGGTACGATAACTATTGATAATTTATTATATACTCGTAAAGGTGGAAGTGATTGGATTTACGGCAATATTGATGACTACTATGATCATGCAATGCCTGATATATCTATTATGAATGGCGGCTATTTCAGAGTGCAAGGCACCCCATCTATCTTCGGAAGTGGTGATTTTGAATATGTAGGTGCTACATCGTTTCCTTCCCTCAGCGGCACAGCTAATAATGATATTTTAACAGGTACTTCCAATGGCGATTTTTTATACGGTTATGGCGGCGATGATATTATTAATGGCGTTGCTGGGTTTAATAGGATTTATGGCCATGGGGGCAACGATGTATTAAACGGCGGTGATGATGGAAGTAATTTATATGGAGATTTAGGAGATGATGTCCTAAATGGCGGAGCATCTCAAGATGCGCTTTATGGAGGTCAAGGCAGTGATGTTTTAAACGGCGGATTGCAAAGCGATAATCTTTACGGTGGAAATGGCGATGATGAGTTGAGCGGCGATGAAGGAAATGACATTCTTTACGGTAATTGGGGAGATGACACTCTCAAGGGTGGTGAAGGAAATGACTATTTGTATGGTGAAGCTGGAGATGACACCTATTATTTCTCAGTAAATTTTGGGCAAGATCATATAATTGACACAAGCGGTATAGACACTATTAAATTCAATTTAAGTCTCAGTGAAGATGATTTAATTCAAACCCAATCTGGTGACAATCTAATACTGACATTTATTGATAATATAGTCGATAGGATAACGATTGTTGATTATTTTGATCTAGATAATCCTCATCTGATAGAAAACTTTATTTTTAATCAATATAACAATATTGCAGGCACAAGTGCTTCTGAAAATATTTCTGGAACCTTAGGTGCTGATGAAATATTTGGATACGAAGGTGACGATGTTCTTGCTGGTGCTGCTGGTGACGATATTTTAATTGGAGGTTTAGGTAACGATATTTATGAATTCAATATCGGAGATGGTGTAAACACAGTTATTGAGGATGGTGGTTTTGATGCATTGAAACTAGGTTCAGGAATTTTAGCGAGTGATTTATCTTTTTCTCAAGTAGATAATGACCTCCACATTCAAATCGCATCAGGATTTATTATTAAAGATTTTTACTCAGGAAATGAAGATGCCCTTGTAGAGCAAATCAATTTTGCTGATGGAAGTGTTTTTGATCTAACATCTCTGCTTAATCCGGTAAGTATCATCACCGGTACATCGGGCAATGATACCTCCCTCAACGGCACAGTTGACGATGATGAGATATTAGGCTTCGGCGGGAATGATATTTTACGTGGGCAAGAAGGGGCAGATATTCTTGATGGCGGTGATGGCATAGACCGCGCGAGTTATACGCAATCCTCTGCGGCTGTGATTGTCAATCTGGCCAATTCTAGCCTTAATACAGGCGAAGCGGCGGGTGATGTTTATATCTCCATAGAAGACATTCAAGGCTCACGCTATGACGATGTCATTTCAGGCGATGATCAAGATAACCGCCTATGGGGTTATAATGGTAATGATGAACTCCATGGCTTGGGCGGCAAAGATCGCATATTTGGCCAAAATGGTGACGATAGCCTATATGGCGGCGATGATGATGATATTTTGTGGGGAGGTCTAGGCGCTGATGTGATTAACGGCGGCGCAGGCATTGACCGTGCGAGCTATAGCCAAGCCAAGTCTTTGGTGGTTGCCAATCTTAGCAATGCGTCTTTAAATGCTGGTGAAGCACTCGGCGACACCTATTTCTCAATTGAAAACCTCCAAGGCTCAAGCCACGACGATCAACTCTCTGGTGATGCAAATGTAAACACCATTTGGGGGTATAACGGCAATGATACGATCTCTGGCCTAGACGGTAACGATAAGCTGTTTGGACAAGACGGAGATGACAATCTATTGGGCGACGACGGTGATGACATCCTTTGGGGTGGTTTAGGCGCTGATGTATTGAATGGCGGCGCGGGTATTGACCGTGCAAGTTATTCTCAAGCCACCTCTTTAGTGATTGCAAACCTCACCAATGTATCTGTGAATGCGGGCGAAGCACTCGGTGATAGCTACATCTCTATCGAAAATTTACAAGGTTCGCGCTACAGTGATGAGCTAACAGGCAATGCTGATGCCAATACGATATGGGGTTATGACGGTGATGATGTGATCTCTGGTTTAGGAGATAATGACCGACTGTTCGGACAAAACGGTAATGATGCGCTGTTTGGCGGAGAGGGCGATGACCTTCTTTGGGGCGGCGTAGGCGCTGATGCGCTTGATGGCGGCGAAGGCGAAGATCGCGCGACATACACGCAAGCAACAGGAAACATCAAGGCAAGCCTATTGAATACGTCGTTCAATACTGGTGAAGCTAGAGGTGACACTTATATCTCCATCGAGAACATTCAAGGTTCTCGATACGCAGATACGCTAATTGGCGACCATGCTGACAATAAAGTCTGGGGCTATAATGGCGCTGATATTTTATTCGGCAATGATGGCGATGATCGTCTATACGGCCAAAACGATAACGACACCCTCTATGGTGGGAATGGCGTAGATCGCCTTTATGGTGGGGATGCTGACGATATTTTATATGGTGAAGCGGATAATGACTACCTCATCGGCGGCGCTGGCGATGATATATTTTATGGCGGGGCTGGGAATGATTACATGCGCGGAGATGATGGCGCGGATAAATTTGTGATCTCTGGCGTTGAGACTTTTGGCGCACTGGATCGTATTGCCGATTTTGATGTCAGTGAAGGCGATTGGATTGAGTTTTCTAGTAGCATTTTAAGCGGTTATGACCCCGTTGATGATGCGATTACGGATTTTATCACCTTAACTGAAACAGCAACTCATACTTACATTAATGTTGACCGTGATGGTACGGGCCCTGAATACAGCGCTGAGCAAGTTGTGCGGATTCAAAATGTTACGGGCCAGTGGAGTGATGTTGATGACATGATCACCAGTGGTGATTTGATTGTGGTTTAAATCAGGCCGACGTAACGAAAATTGTACTTCAAAATAGAATCCACCTAGGTAAAAAGCCTAAAGTGATAATATTCATTATGGAAAATAACGTTATTTTTCATCAGCATTACAACGCTTTAGGCTATGTGCGACAATGTGTATTATAAAATATAGGTTTTTCGATTATTTTAAAGAGCACCTGTCCATCGTACCGCAACACTTCACACCAAGTTTTTTTACATCACTGATAAAGTCATCCTCCAGTTTTCTACGTATACCCTCTAAACGATTAAGCTCATCAACCAAAACTCTATGGTGGCAGCTTAGCCTTCGTTATGTTACAAGTTATAGCTTACTGACAGTAAACTGCGTCTGGATATTATAATTCGTAGCGGTTTCATGAGCCTTCCTGTTTATGGTTAACAATGTCTGACAGACACAAACAAGCGGCATTTGGTGGAAAACGCATTTATGCATCTTAAGCGTTGACGCGGTATAGCCACCAGATACGCCAAAAAACATAGTCTCATTCCTGGCTGCCGTGCAAATCTGGTGTGTTGCATCTTGTATGTTTTTCGAAAATGTTGGATAGTACCATCAAATAAAAAATAATAAAAAAACTACAGGGACGCGATCAATTGATTACATCGCATACAAAAAAATGGGCGCAGGCTGCAAAGCTTGTACCTGAACGCCCGCTTAAAAGCGGTCATCATTACGTGAGCGAAAACAACGGCGCGGTTTATCGCCATCGCAAAAAAAATGACGATAAGCTGATTATTGGCGCAAAAGATATTCCCAAATCACTGGGTGGATTGCGCGCCGACACCCCAGAAAAACACGCCACCATGCAGCGTTATAAGGCGATGATCCAGATGCGGGATTTACGCCGCGATATTTTGCATTTGCAAAAAGAATGTTCGGATCACGAGATCGAAGCGGCGGGATTAACGCAGCCCCCATGGGCGCCGCTTCAAGCCAAATTAGATCAGGTTTATGACGGGTTTTTCCATGCATTTGGTGCGATCAACAAGGTGGAATGGGTTAATTCGGGTGCAATAGATGAAAAAGGGCAGCAAACCCAAGTGCGCCGCCATCCCAATATTAACTTTTTCAAACGCGATCCCGATTTTATGGCTTTGGTCGACCTCGAAATCTATGATGAAGAAACTGGCTTAGCCACCAAAGCCGATATTTTCACCAAACGCGTGGCGCGCGCAGATGAAAGTAAACCGCGCTCAATCATAAATACGCCCCAAGATGCATTGCATTATTGTTTCAGTGTGAAGCAATGCGTAGATATCGCCTACCTCACCGAGCTTATGCCCAACCTACCCATTAATGAAATTATTGATACGCTGGCCAAGGATAATGCGATCTTTTTAAACCCTAAATCCGAGACATGGGAAACGCGCGCGGTTTATCTATCTGGAGATTTACGAGATAAAATTAATGTGGCAACGGATGCCTTAGCGCAAAATCCATCCATGCAAACCAATATTGACGCACTCAAAAGCGCTTGCCGCAAACCCTTCGCCATTAAAGATATTGATGCGCAATTGCGAAGCCCATGGATACCCACCGAAATTTTTGAGCAATTTGCCGCGCAAGAGTTGGGGATTAGCGATGCCAAAATTCATTATATCCCCCAAACACATAAATTTTTTGTCTATGGGGATATCGCCGAGCCGTTTAAAGCAGAATTTGAATTTGGCACACAAAACCACAACGCCATAAAATTGCTTGAGAACGCTCTGGATGACCGCCCGGCAGGGATCAGCATCAATGCCCGCGCCGATTTTGATATGCTGAGCGATAAGGCCAAAGAGCAGATATTTGCAGGCGAGCGTCAGAGCGCTATGGATGTCCGATTTAAGAATTGGCTGTGGGGTGATAAAGAACGCGCCAAGGCGATGCAAGATCATTATAATGATCTATTCACGACATTTGTACCCTATGAAGGCAGCGATGAGCCAATCCTCGCGAGCGGACAATCTGTGAATTTCACGCTGCGCCCCAATCAAAACCGCGTCGCATCACGATCTATGAACGGCAATATGGCGAATACTCAAGATGTCGGCGCGGGAAAAACCCATGCCACGATCAAAACACTGACCAAATTAAAAGAGCGCGGCGATATAACAATGGGCGCTTTTGTAATACCCAATAACAAATTATTAGAAGTTGGCGGTGATTGGAAAAATATATTTCCAGCCTCTGATATTTTTGTATTAGAACCTGATCTTTTTGATAATGCAGCAACGCTGGATAAGCGCCTTAAAAAAGCTATCCATCGTCTAAAAAACAATGATTATGACGGGGTGGTGATGACCCATTCACAGATGGATGCATTAGGGGTTTCGGTACAAACGAAGTTGCAAATGCGCCTTGAAGACGCGCGGGAATTTAAAGCCTTGCTGAGTGATGAGCGCTTGACTAGCCAAAAACGCACCACGCATTATATTCAAACCCAGATGGATAAAAAACTGGATGAGATTGTTGAACTTTTTAGTCACCCTTCGCAAGATGAAGCGGCCAACGATAATACCCCTGATAACTTGCTAACGCGTCAAAAGGTGCTTGAAATGCTTGACCATGATTCAAGTCACAAAAAATGGCGTAAATATTTAAAAAATCATCCCGATGCCCATCGCAAAACTATCGAAGATCTGCCCATTAGCGCGATAGCGCTTGATGAAGTACAACATTACAAAAATTGCCGTCGTGTGTCACGCCATCAAGGATTAGGGATTGAAGGTAGTGCCCGCGCCAATGGGTTAAAAGAAATTTTGTGGTACTTGCGCCGCAAAAATCCAACGCATTATTTCTACCCCATGAGCGCCACCCCTGTCTCAAACACCATATCGGAAATATTTACTATATTTGACCAAGTCGCACCCGATTTTTTTAAATCGCGTGGATTCCATTGTTTCGATGCTAAAGCGGCGATGTTTACGAATATGGAGACAACAACCGAATTAAACCCCAGCAGCAATGGATATCGATCCGTCAATCGCATCGCGAGCTATACCAATACAGACATTCTTAGTCATTTTTATAAATGCTTCACCGATACAACTGAAGCAAAACTGGATTTGCCGACCATAGCCAATAAAGACAGCCAAATAATCACGATAAAGCGCCCAGCAAGTATGGATGCATTCATGGAAGAATTATTTGAACAAACAAAAATGTGTGGCGGACCTGATACCCCAAACATACTTGAAATCATGACCAACGCGCGCAAAGCCACTGCTGACCCTTCTTCGGTGGGCATAAAATTGAAAGATGGGGAAAAATCGAAGGCCGATATTGTGGTCGATTTGCTCGCAGAAAATTATTACAGTTTTAAAGATAATGTCTATTATGATGCGCAAGGCAACATTGAAGAAAACACTGGTGCGTTGCAGCTGATCTTTAGTGAGTTCGGTATTCCCAAGCGCGAAGAAGATATATCCGTCTACCGCGAGATCAAACAAAAACTAATCAAAAAAGGACTGCCAGCGAATTCTATTCGTTTTATACATGATTTTGGCACCCCAAAGAAAAAAGCACAATTTTTTAAGGATTGTAACCAAGGGCGAATATCTGTTGCAATTTCAACGACAAAGATGCTGGGTGAAGGCACAAATATTCCAAAACGTTTAATTGCCTTATATCACCTTGATTCCGGAGGATGGAAGCCTAGTGATTATATACAACGTATGGGGCGCATGTTACGCCAAGGCAATCAAAATAAGCTAGTGTATAACTATCTTTTTAACATGAAAGATTCGTTTGATGGAGTTTTATTACAAACACTGGAGCGTAAATTGCGTTCATTCGTCGCCATTAAACATCCCAATGCCTCACGAGAAGAAATCGAAGAATTAGAACCGTTGATTGCAACATATGCCGAGGCGAAAATGTCGGGATTTGGTGATCCTTTATGGCGGGATTTGGTGGATATTGAAGCCGCTTTATCACCGCTGCAAAATCAAAAACAAAGCCACGACCACCAAGTTGCGCGGGCGCAGGAAAAATTGAGTGAAGCGAATTTGAGCGACGAAGATTTAGAGCGCTACGGTAACGCTATACAGCGCATTTTCGAAGGGCAAGATGCATTGGATAAATTGGAAGCACGATATAACGCGTTGAATGCTAAAGTTTTAGAAGCCGAAAACGCCGCCTCTACGCCAGATCCCTACAGCACAAACGATCCCGTATCGCCATCATAATGCCACGGGCTTGATGCTTTCGGGAGGCCGAGTTTATGTTGCGGAACATCGGTGAGGTCAGGCAAGCTATGGCGCAAAACATCACGCAGATCATAACCGCAATTATCACCTTCCTTTTCCGCTATCCATTCCAATAAAATCTTACGAAAACGGGGGCTGGTGCCATAGGCGTTGAGGGCGCGGACTTCCGCGCTATGCACATATTCCACAGAATTTTCCATGATGGCCACATCGACAATATTGCTATTGCCGCCTGAAAATTTGTTGAAACATATCGCGTTATTAGCGCGGTTAAAATCACCTGTCGCGATAATCATCGGCGCGGCGCGGGCAATCGGACCTGTATCTTGGGTAACAAAATGATTAAATGGCGCTTCACCCGCATGACCCGTTGATGTTTTGGTGCACGGTATTCCCAATTCATGCGCCAGTGTTGTGAGTGTATGTTTACTCTCAAACGGGTCTTGATTCATATAAGAATGCGCCGACACCATGATAATGAATTTTTGTATAAATCCATAGTCGCGGCACGCCTGCGCTTCGGCTGCCATGATCGCAGCCGTACCTTTGCGATCACCCGCCATCCAGCGGCGATAAGGCGCAACCGTATCCACATCGATAACATTATCCAAATCTTTAAAGGTGGTTTTACGCGCATTGGCGATATTCCTATAAGCCTGTTCAGGGTTATCCGCCCCGTGCCCGTAATTCAAAACCACCGTCAAAGGCAATTCAGGATGTTCGCGGTAATAATCCAGATTTTTCGCATGCATAGCCTGTTCAGCGCATAATGAACGCATCCGCAAAGTGTAAGGATCATCTTTACGAAATTGAATGAGCATATTGGCTTCTTCCGCCATGCGCCGCATCCACGACGCGCTTTCGGTATATCCCGCTTTTAAAGTGGTATGGTCAGTCGCGCCATAGGCACGAATGGCGCGATCAACGCTCACCGCATTGCGCACGCGTTCGCTGAAACGGGGGTCGCTCACCTCCACTGCGCCGCCCATCACGCCGTGATGATATTGATAAATCTCACTGGCTTCGTTAATCATATGCTGCGCCAATTCGCGCTGCTCACGTAAATGATCCTTGATGCGCAAACAGGAAAAAAGCTGCGGCGGGAGGTGTGTGTCACTGTGAGGTAATGA
>JBBKXA010000133.1:0-8657 GCA_037969235.1 Bdellovibrionales bacterium
TGATAAACGTGCCGCCTCTTTCCTCGGTGCCATTCACCTTGCTGCCTCTGTGATCTGGCTTAACTGATGACACGCCCTAGTAGAGGGGCTTAATTTAAAAAATTACTGCGTGACTGCGCTCCTAATTGCAGATATTTCTTCGTAATAAGCTTCTATATCTTTTCCACCGAGGTGATCGGGGCCTATGTTTGTTTCTAGAACACGCGAAACCCCGTTTTCATCCGTAACAAGTCTTTGCATTCCGTCATCACTCCACGACAAAATGCTCTTTCCATCTTCATGCCATAAAGGGGCAACGGAGCCGTCATCTAACATCTTAAAGCGGCTGCTGCTGCCTATAACATAATCGGGGTTCATTTGACCATAGCGTAGACGCCTGCCAAGGCGCCGCCCCAGTTCCTCATTACGCCATTTATATTGGGGAACATAATTTGTAAAGTCCCCCATAAAAGTTCGAATAGAATTACTTTTAATGTCCTGTATATGTGCCTCGCTTAGAGGCTGCCCCATACGGTCGAGAATTTCCCCTGACCGCGCACGCTCGACAAAGCGCAGCATCATCTGATCATGCTCTACCGCTGAAACTACATGTCCCATTTGGATATGGCTTTCAGGGATCCAGACTTTAAGCTCAGGGTCCAACATTTCCCATGCACCTGTATCGGTGCGGCGGGCATAACCCCTCATCTCCCACAAATGTCGCAAATCTTCATACCATGCAGAGCTGCGGCGGTGATTAGCATATCCAGCTAAACTACGATTGCCGGGGGGGTTACGAAGTTCATCAAAGACCAACCTCCAGCCTTGGCCGTCTATTTTGTAGTGAAGATTTCCGGATGTTTCGTGAACAGCGAACTGCGCACCAGCAGCGCTTAATTCCGCGACCTCCTCTGGAAGATCCGATACAGCGCCCATAATACGCCCCTCTGCACCTACTCCTATGCCTTGCATTCGATTGATGGCTCTTTCATTCTTCGCCTTACCTTGCAGATATCTTTGATGATGTGTCATATCACCGAAAGCAGCCTGTGTATCAAGGTTATCCATTTCATCCATAACCTCAATAACCTCGAATTCAGCGTCACTAATCCGTTTGGCCCGCGCTTTGAGTATTTCATCACTTGGTGGCATTGCTACGTATGGCCCCTCCACTAAATCATGATTTCTCTTCGCGATCATAAAATCGCTCATTTCATCTACAGTGGGTAGGCGCTCACCCGCTGTAATACGCGGCATCTCAATGCGGGGTGCATAGGCAGCATTTGCATATGTACCTGATGGCCCGGCTGGCATTTCAATACGCGGCTGAAAATCTGCATCTGGATGCGCGACCGACGAGCGAATAGGTGGCTGTGAATCTGTACTCATACGAACAGAATCGATATGCCCTATTCCATCATCCGGCACATTGCGTGTGGCGGATGCTCCAAGCGTTTCAACTGTTTCAACCGCCTCATCGGCCAATCCAAAAGAACGGCGGGATATTTTAATAACTGCCCCCCACGGCATCGCCCCTAGTATTTCTAAAAACAGACCAGCATACGCCATTTCAACAGATTTTTTGTTTTCCAGCATTTCCAGATCATCGGAAATCATACTGTACTGCTCGTCTGTATTATCTTGCCTAAACCCTTCATTGGCTTCGGAAATTTGCTGTAGAGCAAGTCCCAATCCCGGGAAGGTCATGGCGAAGTTAAGCCCGCCGAGTAAAAGCGCTATTCCCGGACTTGCAAACGGAAATATGCAGATCGATAAAATGCCCACAGCCATAAGGCTGGCATTAAAAATATCAGGCCAAGTCCATGGCGCAACCTCTTCATATAAAACCTCGCAAACACTATTTAGCGGGTCATTTTGTCCCTTTAAAACAAATGCGGCAGCGGTTTGTAATAAAGGCTTGTATTGGCTCCAATCAACATGCGCAGGATTATTCCGCGACAACTCTGCTTTCATAGAAAGGCGGGATTCTTCCAAAGCATTTGTTATGAGCGTGATATGTCTTTCCAATGCAGTATTTCTATGGGTTGCACTGTTGAGGCGAATAATGTCAGCCAAATCACATGGATCGATATAGCAATGTAAAATAGCCGTAATCGGATGGGCAATATAAATTTGTTTCCGATGATATTCGGCTTCTGCTATGCCGTAGTGATAAAATATACTATCAAATCTTGAATAATATGGTGTGTTTCTATCATTTGGATCATCACTCCAATTCCCCCATTTAGCGCGCCACCTATTATTTTTGATATGTTCTTGGCGAGCGTATTCACGAATGCTTTCAGCATAGGCTGCGGCCTGTTCTGCATTAAGGCCCGTTGGCGCTGCTATCCAGTTAGTTCCATTAGGTATGGGATATTGGACATCCTTTGGAGTTTCGGCCTCTGCCGCTTCTTTAGAGGCTTTATCCATTTCCTGACTGGTGTTGGGCGCAGATGCGACTTCCAATTCGTCAATCATAGGGCTTTGCCCTTCAGTTTGACGCTCAATTGTAAAGGGCAGCGGCATCCCTGTTCTAAAAACCAGCATTCGTGCGCACGCATCGGACAAAGATTCCATCTCAGCGTGTTTATTAGCCCTGTAACGTTCTACTAGGCCCTTTGTTACCAAGGCGCGGTGTTCAATAGAGTCTAGCCCAATTTTTTGCGCCGAAGATGTGAGAAATTTAGCCAAGGCTGCCTTATCCTGACGATAACGCTCGGTGGCATTTTCACTTTCATAGACTTCAAGCAATATTCTTTTAGTTGCAGATTCTTCATGTCTATATTGTGCTGAAACTTGCTTGATCGGCGGGCCCGTTGGCCTTGGGTTATCAATATAGGTGTCTCTATATCGCCATCCGTCACGCAAAAAAATTGTATAGCGCTCGCAGCGGCGAAGATTATTGAACGCCGTTTCCAGATCAGGGGTCAGGCTCAATGCCGTTCCGCGTTCGGCATTTCCACCCACTCCGCTTACACCATAATCATCAACATCACAAATTCCGTTATCTGCAATGCCTTGATCATTGATATCGGGCGAAGGGTTTCCCATGAATATGCCTTTTTAAAAAATTAGCCCTATTCAGTATCGATGATGACTTTAGTTGGATCGCCTATAATACGAATTGATTTATCGACATCAGGGTCACTGTAATCACCTTCTTGCAAGAGTTTAACGCGGCGAAGAACATCAATTTCCGACATACGCGCTTCTGCTGCTGCTTTTTGTGAATCCGCCTCACGATGACGAAGTTTAAAGTCTTCAAGCAATGTATGCGTACCGGGTAGCGCCTCTATGAATAGCTCTCCGGTTGGAACAACAATTTCCTGCCCTTGACGATTGGCGATACGAATGCTTTCAAGCAGCCAATCTTTAATTTGCTTTTTATCAGCAGAGGTAAGATCTTCATTCTGCCAAGCACAATGCGCAAGGTCGAGCGCTTCATTAGCTGTCAAAACTTCACCATCCGGATCAGGATCGTAAACACCGAATTCCGTATCTAGGAAATCTTGCATCATATAATCCGTAACCGCATTATCTTCTTTCAAGGCAAAGACCGCATAATTCCCTTTGAAACCAATGACTTTATCAATATCGGCCACATCATATAGTGTGCGCTTATTCCCACCAAGCTTAGCTGGTGGCATTTTTACCGTGCTAGTGTAAGTTCCTGTTTTCTTTAATGTAGGAAGTGTTGAGCTGACGCCGCGATTAAGCATAGGGGAGTTAACATAATTTAAGCTTGCGATACCATCATATTCCGGCCACTCGATCTCAAGATCATATAACCTCATATAGCGCTGATCCGCATTTTCATGCATCCAGATTGCTTGCATGTAGTGCAAAATATTCTGCTTCACATGGGCGCGCAACTGATCGACCGCAATTCTGCGATTTGCACCAAGCGTTACTGCATCTATATAAGCTTCCGTAGTGCGCTCTAACGCAGTTGTTGCCTGACGCAAACTTGCATTAGCATTAGAAAGGTCAGATTCCATCCACTCCAAAGCTTGACGCGCAGCGTCATAATCGGGGTTACTAAGCGCCTCACCTTCGGTTTTATCGCCGCTAAACAAAGCATTTACTAAACGGTGACCAATACTGAAAGACTGTATTGCCTCAACGAAAGTCTGGCCTTCTTCTTCGGCTTCGTCATTTACAGACTCCATCAAAGCCTTAACAGAGCGCCGCGCCGCATCACGCGCATCAACGCTGCCTTCCATGCCTTGACGAAGTTCTTCAACCACTGCCAATTGAGCAAGCCATTGACGGCGTTTAATTTTAAGCGCGAGCTCTTCCCCTGCAAAGCTTTTGCTAAGCATATTAATGGCGGGCAACAATTTATTATCCAGCAGAACCTTGCGGATAATCCAATCATATTGTAATAGCCACGCCTCATCGATTTCATGTGGTTTTGGCACTTCAAAAGCAACCATCACAACCGGCATAACATCGTGCAATTTTTCCGAGACTAAAAAGCGTTGTTGTAGTTCGTAAAATAGATACGTAACTGTTAGCTCATTGTTCGGGTTCATTATTTCTGTTTTACCAGTTGTTTCATACTCGCGATTTGATGTAGTGCTCACCTCAACAGTGCGCTCATCTTTATATTCTTGTGCGGATTTGCGAACCGCCTCGCGGAACTCTTCTTTGTTACGCGCTGATTCAGCGGCTGTATCAAAACCAAATCCAGCCGTAGCTTCAAAGGCAACAGGTTTATATGAAACAGTGGCCTTACCATTTAGTTTCATAAGCGCCTTATTTACAATCTTGGTTGTCATGCGGCTGGTTTCGGACATATCACGCGTATCGCTCATACTATCCATGCGCTTATCACTTTTCTTCGTTTCTTCTTTTTCGAGCTTACGAATTTCAAGGCTGCGCTTTTCGCCCGGGGCGAGCGGTAATGTATTTACCAATTCCCCTGCTTGAAAACCTTGGGGCTTCCATTTCTGACGATAAGTTGAGACTATTCCAAAATTATAGGAATCCGGCACAAACACATCAAATTTATAAGGTTCAACCAGATATTTTTGCAAAGAAGTAATAAGGCGTCGCACGCGGCCTATACCTGCCCCTTTACGTTGCTCGACAAAAGCTCTAGCTGTATTTTTTGCCCAGTCCGTTTCCACAATCCTCTTAAGTGAAATTGTCGGCTCCCACTCTGCTGGCCAATCCCGATCAGCAAAGAACAAATCTCCGAATTTCATATAATTATCATCGCCATTACGTTTCGGATGATCTTGGTTTGCACGCAATTCAACGTAATGTAAAAAGCTCAAATATTCGGCATCTTCAAGATAAAGATCGTTCCAAGCTTGGCGGATTTCAGGTAGCCAACTCAACACATAATCCGGAATTTCCAGCATATCTTCGGCATTGTTCACGGCGGCAGACATACGATTAAGTAAATCCGTTAACTCATCAATTTCTGATAAATCGGCTTCGATATCCTCATCAGGCACGACTGAAACTATTTCTTCATAAAGTGCCGCGATATCCTTAACCGCCTCACCATCAAAAACACTGTCCCAAACATCACGCCAAGCTATTTGCAATGATCGAAAGTCATAATAAGCTGTTGTATCTGCCGGACCATTTGCTAGCTCATTATTTTTCAAATTTTGTTCGATATCTGAAGCGCCGGGACGGTGGCCAAGTGTATTATTCGCTGTTTTTTGTACGATTTTATCGAGGCGATCTTCAACATTTTCATATTCATCTATCGTCATAGCTTGCACCGCGGATGAAACAGCAACATTCTGTCCTTCTTGATGCTCAATACGGTTTTTAAAATCCTCCATATGACGGCGTACATAGCAATCTATCAGCTCAGTTTGCGCACGGCGGCTTTCCGGCGGTTTGTTAGGAAATAATATTTCACGCACCCTGTTAGGATCACCTTTAAGCTCAGCAATCTTTTTTTCAATCTTTTCTACTTCGCCCTTGTCATCACTGCGAACTACGATCCCGCGACGACGTGATTGAAGGGAGTGCATTTTTTTAATGCCTTGTTCACGTGCATCATTTAAAGTTTTGGCTGGGTCCTTATCATTCAGGGATAATCCACCAGCACCACCAATCGGTTCGCGCCGTTTTAAAATTGCGTACGCTTTTTTAGTAGCTCTATCTTGTAGCGGCTTCTTACGTTTAATTTCTGCCGCAACGGCCTTTTTAATTTCGGCACGAAGGGCATGTTGTTTATTAAGTTTGCGACTTATTTGATCGCTATATTTGCTCAGTACTAATGAACTTTCTTTATAATCTGGGACGTTATCATCAATATTAATATCAATATTAATATCAGTAATTTCCGGTTCAGGAGCAGATGCAGATGGGAGCTTTAAATAGACTTTGTATTTATTTTGGAGATCATTAGAGGTGAGACGTGCACTTTGTGTAAGCGTGGTTGTATTATTACTATCTTTAATGACTAAGGCTACATGTTTAATTTTAGGCTTTCTCGTATAGCTTAGAGTCACTAAGCCTAATGAGTCAGTTAATTTCTTGTCTAAAATTTCACCCGTCCTAAACTGACCCGGCGATTTATCAGTTACATCATGTAAATAAACAAGCACACCTGATGTCGGGCTGTTATTTTTATTTGTAACGGAAGCAATAATCTTCATTTTTCAAATCCCAAATTTATAATTCTATGTCCACAATTTATGGTTTATTTTAAAAGTAATGTCCATACTAAGCCAAAATTAAGGTGTTAATAAGCGTTTATGTTTGCGACACTACCGTGTCGAAGTGGTATTTTCCATACTCGATGTTATCATCCCCCTACTCTGCTTTTTTCGTGAGTATCATATCAAATGTTTCTTAGGTCTGCTAACGGCCCAGGCTGTGTGGAAACACAATTTATATGGTGGGTTTATTAAAAATTAGCGTTTTTAAACTTACTTTTATCCCAACGAACAATTTTCACTGTATCCGCTTTTAAAACGCGAATATTAGGCTAAATATAGGTTTAATCTCTAAACCTCCTGTATTGCGAGCAAAGCAAGGCGTGTTAAGCCCTCATTGCCTCCATCAGGGGCTTTGCCCCCATGATGTTCATCACACGTTTTAAATTATAGGCCAGCACATGCAGACTCATTTCTGCCCTAACGTTCTTTATGGTCTTCATTTGAAAGTGCGTGGCGCCCATCCAATGTTTGATCGTTCCAAACGGATGCTCGACCGTTGATTTTCTAATCGTCATCATATCAACTTTTTCTGCAAGCCTTGCCGCTACCTTCTCAAGAACCTCCTCATGCTCCCAACGGCTGATACGTCGATACTTTCCTGTGGTGCATTGTGATTTTAAAGAACATCCCATGCAGGCGGATGACCAGTAACGACGAATGACTTTACCTTTTTCTTCACTGCTCATCCGGTATTTAGCGACTTCACCGCCAGGGCATTCATAGATGTCCAGATCAGGTTTGTAGATAAAATCCTGCTTACCAAACAAGCCCTTTGCTTGGTTACCAGAGGTTTGTGGCTTTGGTAAATAGGTGGTGATGCCTGATTGCTCACACGCTAAAATCTCTTCGCCATTATAATAGCCACGATCAGCAACAACTTCTAAACTATCACTGCCAATAATAGCCTTCGCCTTTGTTGCCATGTTAGACAGCTGCGATCTGTCATGACCAACATTTGTGACCTCATGCTCTACAATTATATGATGTTTACAATCCACAGCTGCTTGGACGTTATAGCCTACAATCCCTGTGCCACGGGTTTTCATAGACCGTGCATCTGGATCCGTAAAGGATACTTGCTTATCTGGTGATGCTTCTAGCTCGACTTCAATTTCATTGAGCTTTTTGACTTCTTCTTTTAACTTGCCAATCTTGTCTTTTAAAGTTTCAGCTTTGGCTTTTGACTTAGGCATTTCTTGACGGTCAGTGCTCTCTATTTGTTTTAAATATTTGGCAATACTTTCATCAATAAGTTTCAAGCGGTATTTTAATTTAGCCCGCGTAAAGTTTAGATCACGATGATTAACAGCCTTAAACTTACTACCATCAATGGCCACAAACGCATCAGCAAATAAATCAAGCTTACGGCAGAGCAGCACAAACTCACGACAAACCAAGCCAATAGCCTTGGTGTTATCTTTGCGGAAATCTGCAATCGTTTTAAAGTCAGGAGCAAGGCGACCCAGTAGCCACATTAATTCTACATTACGCCCAGCCTCACGCTCCAACCGACGGCTTGATTGAACGCGGTTTAAGTAGCCGTAAATATAAAGCTTTAACATCACGCTAGGATGATATGACGGACGACCTGTTTCTGCAGGGATTGTCTTAAATCCCATATTGCCCAAATCAAGATCATCAACGAACACGTCAATCACCCGTACTGGATTATCTTGTACAATATAGCTATCCAGCTCTTCAGGAAACAAGGTAGCTTGAGAACGATCTTCTCCCTCAATATAACGCTTCATTTATTCCTCATATTTAAAGAGTTTAAAACATTATATTTATACCATGGCCTTGCGATAAATATGAGGGGGAGTTTAGGTTTCCACACAGCCTGGGCCGGGAGCCGTTGTTTTCCCCCGAATATAGAACGACCGCTTTAAAGTGCGACAACCGTTATTCTTGATCTTTGTGCCTTTGCGATGGCGGCTCAATTTTTTTTAAGATAATACCAAAAAACTCTGCGCGCTCTGCGAC
>JBBKXA010000134.1:0-6400 GCA_037969235.1 Bdellovibrionales bacterium
GTATATTACACATACACATTTTTAAAGCTTAATATATAAACGATATCAATGCTTTAACGCATGGGAGTTGCAGGCTCATAACCTGAAGGTCGTAGGTTCAAATCCTACTCCCGCAACCAATTGATTTTAAACGACAATTTTTATAAATAAAGCCCCGCCCATCGGGGCTTTTTAATTGTTGTTGCCGCATAAGGTATGACAGGTGAGGGGGGTGCGACAAACAAGCAACGAGATTTTTTAGCTTTAGTATGTCAAAAAAGCTCAGAATCTTCACATAAAATTAACCTCCTTTTGCTACAATTTTCTAAGAATTCATAAGCCTATGGAGTATAAATGGCGCATTCTTATAATAAAATTGAACTGGATGAGCCGCTTTTAATTGATGTTGAGGCATTATCAAAGCACTTGCCTGAGTATTTTTACCGCGGCCCAATAGAAAAAATTTCAATTATGGATGCCAATACTTCTGAAGCAATCATTGATCCGGGCAATGAGTATCGCCAAGTTTTATATCTTGATGGAAATAAAAACGGAAAGGGCTATACTACTATTGCAAGCGGTGTGCCTGCCAAAGAGCTTTCTCAGATACTTTCTAAAATTCCAAAAGATCAATTAGAATTAATTAAATCGGCTTTAATTGGAACAGATTTAGAGCTACCTGTATTGGATCAATATGATATTGAAGCTCTTCAAAGAAAGGATGCGCGGCGTATTGAAGATAACACAATGTTCGAAAACGTTAGAAAGATTGGGCAAGATTCAAATCTAGCGAGTTTCACATCAGCAGATGCTCAAGGTGTTTTGCAACGTGAAGTGGCTTTCACAAATGCCGATAGCGCAAAACCAATATTAGGAACAACCGGGGCTGGTCCATGTGTCGCAATAGCTATCTATAACCCAGAAACGAAAACAGCGTCTTTGGCTCATGTTGATGCCGATACAGATTTAAGCTCATTAGGCGGTATGTTTCACCAACTTTCCAAAGAAAGTGATGCAACGCTAGAGGTGCATTTAGCAGGCGGGCTAATGGAATCACGAAATAATGTCATAGAGCTAATAAGGCAAATACAATATCAAAAAAACATAGAGATTAAATCCGCCGATATAATACCTGAATCAACAACTACTACAAAATCTCTTGCCATAGATTCAAGAACAGGTGAGATATTTACTCAAGTAAACCTTAATCAGTTAGATCCTGGAGACGATGCTGACATGAGAAAGAGAATATTAGATATGAAATTAAGCATGGGCATGAAAACCCCTCTTGACTTGATATACGATGGACGAAAACCAGAAGAGCAGCCAACTGTAAAATCAAATACTCAACTTAGTTTTACAAGAAGTGCTAATAATTTGAGTGAGATTCAGCTTCCTTCTACAAAAGACTTATCGGGTAATGCTGTATTTTTAACTGAAACTAATGAAATAGATTCAGGATCAGCAGATAATCTCACACAAAAAGCACAAAAAGTATTAGATGCGCTTATTTCTACGGGTTCAATACAGCACGAAAGGCCACAGCTATGGGAAACAGTGACACCAGCACAATAGCACAAGGCAACCGATATGCATTACAACTGATTAAAGGCTATGACCTGATGAGGCAGCCATTTCATGCAATTGCACTGTTTGATTCAGAAAAATTTCAGGATATTAAAGGCAACATCGGTGAAAATTGGGTGGATATTGACCGTAAATGTATCATATTATTGAAAGGGCAAGGTCACGAAATTCCTGATGCCGCTATGCAGTATGCTTTGTATAAGTTTCAAACCGAATATTGCATTTAATTGCCCTCTGAGATCGCGCATTTTCCACTAACCCTGAGAGTTATAACTGAGGTGCGCCCGCGGTTATAGCGAATGGTATTGTATAAAGGCGAAACTATAAAGCCACCTGAGGATACGTCAAGCGAGCTTTGAGAATTTTTTGTTTTAATCTGGTAACACCATAAAATGATTGCAATTGATTTAAAATGTTGATACATTACGGTAAATAAAAGTTAATTTTAACATATATTACATGGGGTTTATCATGACAAAAGAACGGTTATCTGAAGTTATACGGGAGATTAGTGGAGGTATACTAGATGGAACCTATGCCAGCCCTAACGATGTGCCTATAGCGCTGACGGAAGAGTTCGAGGCGTTGGATAGGGCATTTCCTGTTGTAAAAGATGTTGATCTAATAAGCTTCAATCGCCTAAGCCTACTGATAGATGAGGAGACGGCGAGAAGGGGCGTAGACTCTAGTACGCTTCTTTCTAGCTTTCAAAGTACAAGGGATGTAAATGAACAGCCATACGAAAATTTCGCAGACTGCGTTAAAGATTTTGAACGTTTTCTCGCAGATGGGCTAGAAAATAATGGCCACACGTTATTGATGTAGCAAGGGTTTAACGACCATTTTTTTATGCATCATTCTGATGTTTTTGTCTGACTAAAGCAGAAATTCTCAAGGACCGCCTGACAGCATCTTTTTAACATTGCCAAAAAACTTTATCCACAAGCTGAAAATAGGATTGATCAGCTTCAAAATAGCCCTTAATACTTACACAGTATATTACACATACACATTTCTGAAGCTGAATATATCAATAATATCAATGCTTTAATATATAAGCATGTACGGCTCATAACCTGAAGGTCGTAGGTTCAAATCCTACTCCCGCAACCAATTGAAGTTAAACGATATTTTCGTTTAACTTCACATAGCGCCACCATCTATTCAAAATTAAGCTTTAATCTAATTTAGCGCCCTATTCTCTTCTAAGGTAGGAATCGGCTAAAAGCGGGTATTTAGAAAGACAACATTACCTTATTAAAAGCCCCTCAATTGTCCAACTTGTGCTGACGGGGTACAGTGTGGGGTAGGGTATTAAGTAATATGGCTTACAGGTTTTATATTTCCAAATAGTAAAAATTTCTTGCAATTTTACAGTTTTCGTAATATTGTTTGGCTGGCTTACAAAGCAGGCAAAGCATGAACACGTCACCGATAAAATTTATAAAACAATTACCGCCAGAATGGTATCACGTCACAACTTTGTCCAATTTCGTTAAAGGATATGATAAATATCAAAGGCGCTATTCTAAGGCTGATATTCCTCAAAGCACGTTTCCTGACCAATTTTTCTTGCTTAAAGAATCTGAGCTTCCCACTGGTATTGCTAAGGCGTCAAAATTGGTTGGAAAGCTTGGATTGAAAGGTGATAGGCTTATAGCTTTAAAAACAAGGCTACCCGAAAACCAGCTTCGTAATGATCATGCTTCGGGTGTGGCGCAGTATATCCCGCAAAATTATATAGACCTTGATTCAGTGTATTTTATTAATAATGAGAACAATGCCAATACGCCAAAATTAACGCCTGTGCGTATTGAAGACATCGTCGCGCAATCGTTCGAAGTAATCGAGCAAACCATATTGCCTTGGGATCAGTTAACGCCAAGAACAGTTTCTGTTCTGCCTATTGCAATGGCGTGTCAGGCATCCTGTAAATTTTGTTTCTCCAAAGCCTCTGTCTCTTCTGAATTTGAAGGAAAAATCTCGGATTGGGGGCATGTGACAACCGTATTAGATGCTGCAAAAAAGGCTGGAGCAGAACGTGCAGTCATTACAGGTGGGGGTGAGCCAACGCTTTTAAAAGGTGATCAAATGGTTCGGCTGGTTGGCGAATGTTCATCCCGTTTTAATAAGGTGGTGTTGATCACGAATGCACATCTTTTAGGAAAAATGAGTCCAGAAAAGCGGTTGTCAGCCCTATCAAGTTTAGATCAAGCTGGGCTTTCCGTTCTTGCAATTTCGCGACATCATTATGACGCCGCTCAGAACACAAAAATTATGGGGTTAGATACAAAAACGGAAGAAGTTGTTCAAACCCTGCGCGATCATTCGGAAGCGCTTCATAATATTTCTCCGCGTTTTATCTGCGTTCTTCAAGATGAGGGCGTGTCTTGCGTTGAGGATATAGAACGTTATTTATCATGGTCGGCGCAGCAAGGCGTGACACAAGTGAATTTCAAAGAGCTTTATGTTTCAACGGGCAATGAATCTGCATTTAGTGACCTGGCGGCAAATGATTATAGCGCACAGCATCAAGTTCCATTGAGTGTTGTGCATGATTTTGTTGCTAAACACGCTTGGGACAAGGTCGCCGAACTGCCTTGGGGAGCGCCTATTTTTAAAGGGAATTGGGAAGGGCAAAGCATGCAAATTGCAGCTTATACCGAGCCGAGCGTGTATTGGGAGAGGTTAAACGGTGTTGCACGCAGTTGGAATATAATGAGTGATGGCACAACTCTGGCATCCTTAGAAGACCCTATGAGTCAGGTTTCTTTATAATGAATTTTCAAGAGTTTAAAACCTATAGGGATCAAGTCGCCGCACAACAATCAGTATTACGGCTGGATTGTATGAACCCCTTTATAGCTATGAATTTTCTTAAAGCTGAATCTTCTAGTTTAAAACAGCGTTCTAATCATGACACTTTGGACATGTGGGCGGAAACAATGGGCGTTGAGCGTTATCGAGATATGGCTTTAGCTTCGTGCGGCGTTCGCGAGTCACTCAAGGGGCTTTTCAATGTATTTGCTGCTGAAGGTCGGGAATTGTGGCTACCAGAGGATGTTTATCCTTTTTATTGGGATGCGGCCAATAATTCGGAGTTAGTGCCGCGATCATTTCCTACGTTACCTGCTCCAGATTTTACGGGCTTAGGTCAGGCCGCTTCAGACGGTGTTGCTGTCATTACAAATCCAATAAGTCCTTTGGGGCGCGTATTGAGCGATGAAGAAACGTCTGAAATTAAGGCATGGCTTGCGGATTCTAGGGATAGACAAATTATCCTTGATACAGTGTATTCTTACACTCGCGACTTTGATAACAATACTATAGAGCTTTTTGAAACAGGACAATGTTACGTTGCGCATTCCTTATCGAAGGCATGGTTGGAGCGCGGGGTATTTGGCGCGTTATTAACGCCAGAAAAATATTTTGGTATTTGCAAGGCTGCTATATCGAGACCATCTAGCGCGGCGTGTTCTTCTGCGTTTGCGGCTTTAGAAAAACAAAACGATTTATGCGATAAGCAGAAGCATGTGTTTTCTGATAGATGGAATGGACTTGCTTCTTCTATTCGAGAATTTGCGCCTAATTTTCAACCGCCTAAAACAGGGTATTTCTTGGCAATAGAGGCAAAACATGGTGACGTATTAAAAGAACATAGTGCATTAATCATTCCCGCAACAGTGTTTGGCTCATCTCGTGAAGACGTTTCCATTATTAGCTGTTTATATGGTGTTTCTTAATGAATGCATTAATAAGGCGGTAATAAGGTGGAAAGGAACGGTTTGGGCCTGAACGATATTTAATTAACGGTCTTGTCAGATTAAATCGCTATTTTGATTAATTTTTGATAAAATTAGTTTTATGAGTAAGAAAAATCTTCAAAGACCGCCTTGATGTCATCCACCTAAAAGTTCCAAAAAACTTTTTCCACAAGCTAAAAATAGGATAAATCAGCTTCAAAATAACCCTAAATACTTACACAGTATATTACACATACACATTTTTTAAGTCGAATATCTAAACAATATCAATGCTTTAATATATAAGAATATACGGCTCATAACCCGAAGGTCGTAGGTTCGAATCCTACTCCCGCAACCAATTGATTTTAAACGATATTTTAATAAATAGAGCCCCGTCAATCGGGGTTTTTTATTAGTTGTTGCGGCACTGTTCAATACTCTTATAACATGGAGAACAGTTTCAATCACAACATCACAGCTAAAAGCAATTACAGTATCTCACTTTACCCCAAATAGGGATTAAGCGGCTTAAAGCTCGATCCATAAGAGATCGAGCTTTAGATTCTCGGCTCTTATAGCCGTAAGGTGTTCGCCTCTAGTATCGCTCCCCCTGTACTTACGGGCATAACCAGCAAATTCATCAGCATATTTCGTACAGCTGTTATCACGTGACGCCCACTCAATGGATAAAGCATCATGCTCGCAGATTGTAGAGATCTCATTAGGGAGACGATCTTGTAAATAGGATAAATGTTGTTTTGTATCTTTTAGATTAATGATCTTATTCAGCGTTTCCACCACGCTTGAGCTATCGCATTTTAAATGCACAGGTGTCTGTTTACCCACAAATTTCAAAGCCATGGCAATGGCGATAACCTCAGCCGCTGTGCTGCAACTTAAATGATTACCACGAAGGTAGCCTGCGATGATTAATGGGGTTTTGGAGGCCTCATTCTGAATAAATGCGGCGCAACCGATATGATATTTCCCATTATTCTCTTCAAAGCCTGCGTCTGTCCAGATATTAGTTAAGGGTTTACGTTCTTGTGTCATGTATCCTCCTTTTATAAAAATACATAATCAAGTTT
>JBBKXA010000135.1:0-14287 GCA_037969235.1 Bdellovibrionales bacterium
CGAGCCGCGTTTGCCTTGCTCATCCCTTCTTTTATATGCGCAACAACCTTGCGACGAAATGATATTGGATATGTCATGCATAAGTATAACATATACGATTGTTAATTGGAATGACTATACAACACTCGGTTGTCCCTTCCCTTCAAGCGTCGAAACCAAAGCCTCCCCTACACCCAAATCAGTTATAACTTCGGCGACATCAAATTCAGGATTTTCTCGATACGTTTCCGCCGCTTGTTTAATCCCCTTTTGCTGTTTCGGCGTAAACGCCCTGAGCGCATGCTGCACCCGATTACCCAATTGCCCCAAAATAGAATCTGGCACATCGGCGGGATTTTGCGTAATAAAAAATACCCCCACACCTTTGGAACGTATCAACCGCACCACTTGTTCCACCTTCTCCAGCAATGCCTTCGGCGCATCATCAAACAACAAATGCGCCTCATCAAAGAAAAACACCAATTTCGGCTTATCCGCATCCCCCGCTTCTGGCAATTCCTCAAACAATTCCGACAGCATCCACAGCAAAAACGTGGCGTATAAACGTGGCGACAACATCAACTTATCCGCTGCCAAAATATTCACATGTCCGCGTCCATCCAAATCGGTGCGCATAAAATCACGCAAATCCAGCGCCGGCTCGCCAAAAAATTCCGCCGCCCCTTGATCTTCTAACCTTAATAAACTGCGCTGAATGGACGCCACGCTCTGTGGGCTAACATTACCGTAATTTTTCGAAATCTCGCTGCGTTGCTAATGTACTTCATTCAAAAGAGCGCGCAAGTCCTTAAGATCAAGCAACATCAACCCTTGCTCATCCGCCACGCGAAACGCAATATTCAACACACCTTCCTGCGTGTCATTTAACTCTAATATCCGTGCCAGCAATAACGGCCCCATCTCCGAAATTGTTGTGCGAATGGGATGGCCTTTTTCCCCAAACAAATCCCAAAACACCACAGGATAAGCGCGAGATTTATACTCATCGCTAAACCCAATATCGCTAGCGCGTTTAACCAAAAAATCCTGCATCTCCGATGGCTGACACAACCCCGATAAATCACCCTTTACATCCGCCATAAACACGGGCACACCCGCATCCGAAAAACCCTCGGCCAAACATTGCAAAGTCACAGTCTTCCCCGTTCCCGTAGCCCCCGCAATCAACCCATGACGATTCCCCCATTTAAGCGGCAAATACTGCGAATCCTTATCACCATGCACACTCCGCCCCATATAAATTGCATCATCTCTTAAATTCGTCATATCACTCTTTCCTTTTAATTTTTTTTAACTACAGAGCGCACAGAGCAAGACAGAGAAAAATTATATTCATTGTCTCTGCATACTCTCGTGCGCTTCTGTAGTTAATATTTTAAAATCCACATCTAAAAATCAAACTTCTCGAATGCCTGCTCCAAATCGGCGATTAGATCATCTGTATCTTCTAAACCTACCTGAAAGCGTAACAACTGCCCTTCATGATCCCAAGCCACAGCAGTTCTACATTTCGTCGGATATTGTGGCTGTAACAAACTCTCATACCCACCCCAACTTGACCCGATAGGAAATAACTCCAGCGCATCTGTAAACGCTTTAACGCTGCTGCGCTCCGCAGGTTTTAATAATATACTCACCAATCCATTGGCATGCTTATAATCACGTTTTAATAATGCATAATTGGGATCACTCTCAAGCCCCGGATAATAAACCCGTGCCACCTCATCGCGCCCCTCTAACCATTGTGCAATTTTAAGCGCTCGCTCCCCCGCTTCTTTCATACGCAAATGCAATGTATTCAAACCACGCATGCCCTTTTCCATCTCATCAACACCCGCGCATACACCCAGATTATCCGTCGCACGCTTTAAGATCGCAAAAACTTCCGCATCCCGCGCCACAATTGCGCCCAGCATCGCATCCGAATGCCCATTAATATACTTGGTACAAGACAAAAGCGACACATCCGCGCCATGATCGAGCGGCTTAAACAACACTCCCGAAGCATATGAATTATCAACCAACGTCACCACACCACGTGCTTTAGCCACCTTAACAATGACGGGAACATCCTGAATCTCGAACGTCGCGCTGCCAGGGCTTTCCATGTAAATCGCACGCGTTTTATCATTCATCAATCTTTCAATATCCGCGCCAATCAACGGATCATAATAATCCACGCTCACGCCCATCCGCGCCAACACATCGTTGCAAAAACTGCGCGTAGGCGGATAAACCGTATCCACCATCAACAAATGATCGCCCCGGTTTAAAAACGCCATTAATGCCGTTGTAATCGCCGATAACCCCGAAGGCGCAGGCAAAGCCGCATACCCATTCTCCAACGCCGCAATCGCGCACGAAAATTTATTCGTATACGGCGTCCCATTACGCCCATATCGATATTTATGATTGGGATTTTCATAGGCATCCAGATCAGGATACAAAATGGTCGAAGCCTTAATCGGCGGCGGGTTCACAATCCCCTTATAATCAGAAAGATCACACCCACTATGAATCGTCCGCGTCTCTTCTTTCAAATCTTTTTTACCCATCTCTATCCCCCTTATTCTTATTGCATTATAAAACGGGCTTATCTTTCAGCATATCATCCAACTTGCCCTCATCCTCCAGCGCATGCAAATCATCACATCCGCCAACATGCTCGCCATCAATAAAAATCTGCGGCACAGATTTCGCCCCGCCAGTGCGCTTAATCATTGTCTGGCGCGCTTTCTCATCGCCCGTAATATCGTGCCTTTCATAATCCACGCCCTTACGATCCAGCAATTGCCGTGCTTTCGCGCAATATGGGCACGTCGTCCAATAATAAATTTCAACTTTAGCCATGGTATTTCTCCTCAATTGGTGTATGTCATTTAAAAGGTAGAGCAGGCATGGACGCAAATCAAACAGATATTACAATCATCGGCGCAGGCGCAGCAGGGTTAACCCTCGCGGTTCTGCTCGCTGAAGCTGGACTGCATGTAACCCTCGCCGATCCTCAAGCACCCCCTACATTTAAAAACGCTGTGCATAACGGGCGCACCGTGGCTTTAATGAACACATCCATCAATATTTTACGCGCCGCAAACATATGGAATCACATCGCGCCGTTATCATGCCCCATGCAAAAAATGCGCATCATCGACGATAGCCTCTCCAATCGCAATTCAATCAACATCGAATTCCCCGCCCACGATATTGGGCTTGAGCAATTCAGCTATAATGTCCCGCTGAGCCATTTACGCGGCGCTTTGTTTGATCGTTTCAACACCTTCAAAAACACCACATTTATTAATGACTCTTTCGCCACTTATACTGCCCATGCAAACGCCGCGCACATCGAATTTAAAAATACCGCCCCCATAACATCGCGCCTCATCATCGGCGCAGATGGCCGTAATTCCGCCGTACGCGAAGCCGCAGGTATCACCGCCACCACAAAGAAATACAACCAAAGCGCCATCACCTGCTTGATCAACCACACAAAAAGTCACGAAAACACTTCCACCGAATTTCACCGCGAAAACGGCCCTATGGCGCTCGTGCCATTGCTCAGCGACAAAAAACACAATCAATCCAGCGTGGTTTGGGTTGAACGCACCGAAGCCGCCAACGAAATCGCCGCGCTTCCCATGACCACCTTCACCGCATTACTACAAGAAAAAACCAACGACCTCCTCGGTGATATAAGCGTAATAGACACCCCGCAATCTTGGCCGCTCTGCACATCACAAGCCAAAGCCCTGATCGCCCCACGAATTGCCCTCATCGCCGAAGCCGCGCACGTCATGTCGCCTATCACCGCCCAAGGGCTGAATTTGTCATTGCGTGATGTCGCCGCTTTGGCCGAAACTATTCTTGACGCCGCCCGCCTCGGCAGCGATATCGGCGCACCACAAACGCTTAACACCTATGCCCGCCGCCGTCGCGTCGATATACAAACCCGCATATTCGGTGTAGACCGCATGAACACAATCGTCAGCACCCAAATCCCAATGCTCAAAGATCTCCGACGCAACGGCCTAAAATCCCTCGACCGCCTCCCCTACTTAAAGCCTCTAGCCATGCACATCGGCCTAGCCCCCAAATCCGACGAAGGCCGCCTCATGCGTGGCCAAGCACTCTAATTCCGAACCACCCGCGCCAGCGTCAATATATGCACATCCGCCGCCCCCGCCTTAAGCAAAGCATGCGTGCATTCCTTCGCCGTAGCGCCGGTCGTGTAAACATCATCAATCAATATAATCACCTTATTAAGCACCGCCGCTTCATCACAAACATCAAAAGCCCGCTTTACATTTTTATGCCGCGCCGCCACTTTCAAATGCCCCTGCGATTGAGTCGCGCGAATGCGGCGTAGCACATTCACATTCACCGGCAAGCCGACCGCCATTGATAATTTCTGCGCCATAATCGCCGCCTGATTATATCGCCGCATCGCGAGCCGCCACCGATGAAGCGGCACAGGCACAATCAAATCCGCCTCACGCAACATCTCCGCCCCCGCTTTTTGCAACCACGGCACAAACGCCACCGCCGCATGCAATTGATCGGCATGCTTGAACCCCAAAATCATACTGCGACTTGCATCATTATACCGCAAAGCCGCCCGCGCCGAAGCATATGGCGGAGAACGCTCCAAACACCCCACACACAGCATATCTTCAGCTTCACTGCCGCTCACTTCAAAATCAAACGGCACCCCACAAGTCGCGCATAACGGCGCCCCCCAAAAATCAATGGCCGCCCAGATATGCGGCGCAATCATCCCCTGCCGATCCACCGCCTCCCCACTCACCACACAACGCGGCGGTAAGACCGTGTCTACGGCAACCATCACCGCATGTTTCACATATTTTTTCATTGACATAGAAAAATAAAACCTCTAATGTTCGCATAAGAATTAAAGCTATGGGTAACGCAAATGCAATATAATAATTTGAATGAAGAAATTAAGGCTAAGAGCGAGCAACTACGCGTAGAGGCCGCTGAAAAAGCGATGCGCAAATCACGCCTTATAAACTTTGCAAAACAAGACGGGAAAATGACTGATGATGCACGTATTTCTTACGCGCTACGTCGCACTTTTTCAAATGATTTTCGCAATAGTTTCACGGATGAAATGGGAGCACTAAATTATTTAAAATTAAAGCAGGAATTAACGCTTACTGTGCCTGTAACATCTTTGGAAGGTACCTTAAAAAGCAAACTGACAGATCCCATCTTACCCTTACACAGACGCTTTATGAATGCTGCAAACCACGTTCGTGGCCGCATCGGCTGGACACTTGGACTGGATATAAATCTTCACGAAACTGACCCTGAGCCAATAAAACAAACCATTGAAAAAGACATTTTATATAGGCAAGCAAAATACCTCTTAAACGCTCAAGGTTTTGACGTTGATGTAAGCAACATAGAATTAAACCGCCAAGATCAGCACGGATGGACTATAAATAAAAAAGCACATTGGATTGCGTTTCTATGTGCAGCATCTCCAATTGTAATAGCCCCATTAGCGTTATCTGCTATCGTTAACAGCGATGTAGAATCCCTTAAAAATATTGGCATCTCCGCTACATTCATATTAACCGCAGGCATAGCCGCCGATCGTGTGCGACGTCCTGACCCTTCATTTGAAATAAGCATAAAACAAATGACAGAAGCAGAACGTAATGAATGGGAAAACAACCAAACTCAACAAATTGAACATCTAGCCACAACCCTAAACATAGACCCAACGCAACTAATCCCCACTGGCGATGGAGAATATGAACTCGCTGAATCAAACCTCTAATCATCCCCCTTAACAACGCGCACCTTATGCGCTAAACTCCGCGCTATGGGCGATCATCTCGACACAACGGAAAAACAAAAAATCCACACCGCGCGCGCAAAACGAGACGCGCTACTGTCTCACATCGCCCCCGAAATAATCCGCAAAGCATGGTTTACCCTGTCCCATTTGCTCGTCGATGAAGGCTCTCACATTATCGACATGGGCTGTGATGATGGCGCGATGACCTTCGCAATGGCCGCAATGGCGCCTAAACTCACTTTCACTGGCCTTGATAAATCAAAAAAGCACATCAACAAGGCCAAGGAACAATTCAAACTTTCCAACCTCGATTTTAAAATCGGCGACGCCGCCAGCAGCATTTTCGAACCTGACAGCATCGACGCCATTATAAACTCATATATTCTACACGAAATCTACTCCGCCTCCCGTTATTCCGAGCAAAGCGTACGCGACGTCCTCGTCACTCATTACAAAGCCTTAAAAAAAGGCGGTATTCTCTTCATCCGTGATTACGCCAGCCCCCCATCCGAGGAATACGTTCTCATGGAAATGCCCGACGAGCCTAGCCAAGGCGAAGGGCTGGAGAAAATGTCATACCCTGATCTATTGGTCTGGTACGCCGAACATGCCCGCCCCAAACAAGACGCAGGCTGCGGCGGCTTTTTCCTCGAAGAACTGCCCGAACGCTACCCTGGTACCCGCCTTTTCCGCCTGCCCTATAAATGGGCCTATGAATTCATCATGCGAAAAGATGACCGCAAGGCTTGGGAAAGCGAACTTCCCATCGAATACATATTCTTCACCATGCAAGATTTCCGCAAGGAAATGCGAAATCTCGGCGCACGCCTGCAATATTCAGGGCCATATTACGATGACGAAATCATCAGCGAAAAATTCGACGGCCAGTTTCGCCTATACCAAGACAATGGCGAACAACTCGGCAATCCGCCCACATGCTACATCGCCGTTGCCTATAAAATGGCGGAGCGAAAATCTTTATACATCGAAGAACGCCGCCCCTCATCAACGGACTCAGGCAACCTAAAAATTACCGCCATGCGCGATGAAAACACGGGTAATATCTGCGACATCGTTAGCCGCGATATAGACATCAGCGAAATTATCCCCTACCGCATCGATGACGAAGGCCGCTTGAAACTCTATCTCCACGACGGGATCGCTCGATCTATCGCTAACGCCGTACCACGTGGCGGCGTAAATATCGATGAACGCCGCTGGTCTGGACATATGATCGAGCCCATCACCGTTGACGGCGAAGCTATCGCAACACTCGAAACATTAGATCATAAAAACAGCGTCCTCTTTGGCCGTGACTATCTCGGCCTTAAACCCGAAGGCCAAGCCGTCATTAAAAAAGGGCCCGATTATTACCCCGCGCCCGATTACATCGACGAGCGCATCCACACTTATTACTTGAATGTACGCGCCGTTAAAAATGCCATCCAACCCAAATCCACCATCGGCGTGGAAAAATTCCAAGCCAAAGGCATGGTCCGTGAAATGGACGCCCAACAAATCCTTAACGCCATAACCGTGGGTATGATCCCCAACGCACGTTTAGAATTACAAATTCTTTCGCTATACCAGCATCTAAACATTCGCTGTGAAAACTGGACACAAAAACAAATCAATATGCAATCGGGCAAAATTGATCCCAAAGGTGACGTCAATAAAATCATGGCGATGATCGCCGAACAGGACGAGCGCTTTAAACCCGTCAAAGGTGTTAGCGGCGAACTTCGCCCCATCCACTCTACTTTTGTCGAAGAAGCCTTAAGCCGCGGCGCCATCACAGGCCTATCCGCTGAAAATGTTGATTTTATTGTTCATGAGGGAAAATCCCTAAACACCGCCGTCGTCCTGCCGCTTCGCGAAGGCCTAAAAAGCGACATACATGCGGGCTTTAACGTTAAATACCTACCTATCCCTCAACGTCACGAAGGTAACGGCTTAACGGTTTCCGCCCCCAGCCACGATTTACCCCCCCACATCACTAATGAAAAGCAAATCAAACGCTTCCTCGCCGAAGAATATGGCGTATCACCATCGCATGTTCTAAAATTAGGCGAGAGTTATTTCAGCCATATCGGCATGACCCCGCACCGCATCTACCCTTACGCGATTAACGTGCCGCCAGATGTAAAATCACCACCAGACTCCCACTTCATTCCATTTTATCAAATGATGTTGCTCCAGCGCTCGCTGTATAAAGAACCGCACATGATGACCATCATTGCCCGTTCATATCGCTACTTTAATGATGCGTTACGTTATGATGCAAAACTGCAAGTTAGAGAGATCGTCAAACAACGCTTCGAAGCCCTGACCCCCGATTGGTCAATCCCCATGAGCTACGACAGCGTCGAAGGCTTGCGCAAAAACGCAAAAACCAAAGAAATCACAATGCAAAAACTAGCCGTCGAAAAAGAAGCTGCCATTGCCGCAAGACGGGAAATCACTTTAAAGAACGAATTACAGAACGTTAAATCCTTTAACAAAGGCGAACAAGGCAACCAGAAACGCGCCTTCCACAATCTCAACAAACAACATGAAAACCCCATCGCGCCAACGCCCGAACAAAGTAACCCAGCGCCCGACTATGCCCAAGACAACGTCACCCCCGAACAAGCCGATGAATTCGAAGCCGAGTTAGAGGCATTCATGGACAAAGTCGAAAAAGAAATGGAACCACAGTTAAGACCAGAAAAATGGTAATTAAAATGTCATTCCGACCAAATGAAAGGAGTGGAGGAATCTGAGTTTAAATACAGATCCCTCGACTACGCTCTAGATGACAGCAAACCTCTTCAATCAAAAGCACCTAAATCAACGCCGCGCCCGTGCCAGAAAAAGCTTCGCGCAGTTCGACTTCCTTCATACCCGTGCCGATGCTCAAATCCAAGACCGCCTGCGCGACATCAACCGCACCTTCACCGCCACACAGTCCTTAAACATTTTCGATGACGCGCTCAACAACGAAATCCTCCCCTATGCGCCACGAAGCCAAGACCTCATCACCGCACACCTAAACCTCCACACCATCAACGATCTGCCCGGAATGCTCATCCAAATCCGCCGCGCCCTTAAACCTGATGGCTTATTCCTCGGCGCGATGTTTGGCGGCGAAACGCTATTCGAACTCCGCGAAACCTTAAACGAAACCGAAATGGAGCAAAAAGGCGGCATCTCCCCCCGCGTATTTCCCTTCGCTGATAAACAACAAATGGGCGGTCTACTGCAACGTGCCGGCTTCGCCCTCCCCGTAGTAGATTCCGAAATTCTCACCGTCACCTACGAAAACCTGTTCAAACTCATTCGCGACTTGCGCGGCATGGCAGAAACCAACATCATAACCGCACGCGATACCTCATATGTCGGCAAAAACTTCTTCCCCGCCGCCGCGCAAAAATACGCCAAAAACCACAGCGATCCCGGCGGGCGCATCCGCGCCAGCTTCGAAATCATTTATTTGATCGGCTGGAGCCCCCACGAAAGCCAACAAAAGCCCCTCAAGCCCGGCAGCGCAGAAACACGACTGGCGGACGCCTTGGGAACGAAAGAGCAATAATGAGCAACCTTTTATTTGACAAAATATTTTTTACCATATATAAATACCGCTATATAAAACAAAGGAGACGCTCATGTCACATCAAAGAAACACTTTTATTGCCGCCGCAATAGGCGCAGGAATCGCAGTTGCAGGAATCGCATATGGCTACAATGAATCATCGCAACCTAGCGCTTCAGCAGAAGTTCGCGCCGAATTAGCCCAAGCGCTTAGAGAAGCAGACTGCGAAATCGATCCACGTGCAACTTCTTTTAGCGGTTGGCAAAGACCTAGAAGGGGGTTATTTGCTCTGAGTGCCAGCCTCGAAAATATTCATTATCAAATCACGCCTGAAACTATGGGTAATCACGCTGAACAAGTCGTTACAGCATCATCCAAGATGTATGCTGGCAATCTCTATGGTGAAATCGAAATTGATTGTGGTAAATTTGACGCCTCACCTGCACAAGGCTAACCCATTCCATCAAGCATCCCACACCAATACTGGATGCTTGATAAATCCATAGGCTTTGCTAAATTAAAGCCATGATAAAAACCACACTCATCCCCATCCTCAACGACAACTACGCCTATCTCACCGAAGGAGATAACGGTGAAATCGCCATCCTCGATCCAGGCGTAGCCGCGCCGATCATCAAAGCCCTCGAAGGCCGCAATCTCAAACCCGACATTATACTCATCACCCACCACCATTGGGATCACACTGATGGCATCCAAGACCTCCTCAAATGGCACAATTGCGCAGTAGCAGGGCCAAAAGCCGAAGCCACAAAAATAAAATTCCTCACCATTGAACTTGATGAAAACAGTGACTTTTCCTTCGCCAATGAACGCGTCCAAATCATCGAAACCCCTGGCCACACACTCGGACACATCTGCTACTATTTCCCCGAAAGCGCTGCATTATTCGCTGGCGACACCTTATTTTCCATGGGTTGCGGGCGCCTATTCGAAGGCACACCAGATGATATGTGGAACTCTATGCAAAAACTCCGCGCCCTGCCCGATGAAACCACGCTTTATTGCGGTCACGAATACACATTAAGTAACGCGCAATTTTGCCTAAAACACGCCCCCGATAACGAAGCGCTCCAAAAACGCACCACCGAAGTCAAAGCTATACGCGTCCTCAACAAACCAACCCTGCCCATTACGCTTAAATCAGAAAAACAAACCAACCTTTTCCTCAACGCCCAAAGCCCCGAAGAATTCGCAAAAATCCGTAAATTAAAAGATGAAGCCTGAAAATATACTCATGTCATTTCGAGTGTGACCGAGGGATGACGAAGCTATGACTTAACTCTCCTTCGCTTCTTTCTTCTCTTCCAAGGTTTTACGCGGTGGCAATTTATGCTTTTTCACAGGCTTGTCGTCTCCGCCATCACCATTATTGCTGTTGCCATTATTATCGGGGCTTTGCACGCGCCCTTTATCACGATGCGATGGTATCGGCATCGGCTTTTGCGATGCTTTCTGATCGCTCGTCGCCAGCTCAATCTCCAAGCGCGACGCCACTTTACGAAGTTCATGCACCGCATCTTGTAAATCTTCGCGCGCATTGGCGTTCTTACGGTCTTTGTTCCACGCTTCCCACGCTTTCACGCACGCTTCAGAACAATCTTTCAAACGGTTGGTCACTTCATCAGCCATATTTTTCTCCTATATATAAACATGTAAATCCAAGACAACCACCCTACGCCCCCCACCCCAAAAGCGCAAGTTTGAAAAAGGCGATTGATTCAATTTCTATTATGTTATAAAAAGCAACTATGCAAAAACATCCGATCATTTATCATCCAAAATACAAACTTGCGATGCGTTGGTTTCAAAACCTCCATGCCTTGGATTTTGATAAAGGAGGCAGAGTATTTCGCGGACTGATGGAAAAAGGGTTAATTACACCGCAAAATATTCATACCACAGATAAAATCAGCCCCGCCGACCTACGCCTTGTGCACACCGAACAATATATCGAAAGTCTGAGAAGCAGAAAAACGCTCTCAAAAATTTTCTGCGTAAAATCAATGAAGTACGTGCCATCCTTCGTATCCCGATCACTCGTGTTAGATCGCATCGCCTATCATGCGGGCGGCACAATCAAGGCGGGCGCATTGGCAAAACAATTTGGTTGGGCGATTAACCTTGGCGGCGGCGGGCATCACGCCTCATCGGAACGCGGCGAAGGCTTTTGCGCAATTGCCGATATTTCCATCTCAATCCAAAAACTTCGCCAACAAAATCCCGATGTTCAAAAAATCATGATTATTGACCTCGATGCCCACCAAGGCAACGGCTATGCCCGTGATTTCATGGGTGATAAAGATGTTTATATCATGGATTTTTTCACCTATGAGGCCGATAACTTCTACCCCGATGACACCCTTGCCATGGCACGCATAAATTATAAAGAAAAGTTAAATTATCAAACGGGCGATGATGAATATCTCGAAAGATTAGAATGCGCATTAACATTCACCGAAAATGCATTCAAACCCGACATTATTTATTACGTTGCCGGCACAGATACATTGCAAGGCGATAAATTAGGCCTGCAAAACCTGTCCGAAGACGCAATAAAGCGCAGAGACGAAATGGTATTCAGATACGCTTTCGAAAGAGAAACGCCAATCGCCATGGTCTTCGGCGGCGGCTACCAAATGAACAACGCCCCCCTAATCTGCGACTCCATCGAAAACCTCCACGCGCAATTTGGAATTTTGGGTTAAGATTAATACAGTTTTAATTGACCATAACGTCTAAATGTGATTTATTGAACATAATTAAAACAGGGATTTTATAATGTTAAACAATTCAATTACAAAATGGGGCTCTGCTCTAATTTTAATCTGGAGCTTTTGGTATGCTTCAACCCCAAATTCAGAACAATATCTCGTTGAGGATAATCCTGACGAAACTTGCGCAGAAACGAATTGCGCTACAGAAACTGCACTCTCAAAATTAAAACAATGTTTTGAAAAAATTCACCATGGATACACGCCTGATAAAAATGAAAAATATTATAAAATAATCGCCAGAGTTGTTGAAGAAAATGGCAATGAATATGCCTATCGCTTGGATAACGGCAACGTTTCACAAAAACTGAATGATGCACAATCATTCACTCCAACGGGTAAACTAACTGATCAACAGGAACAGACTATGACAGGCTTCCAAGCTTGCCTAGTCTCTCAACAAAACCTGGAACAATCGTAAAATCACTCACTCCCAAACACAGTATTCAGTTGCTGCGACACTCTTATAAACGTCGTCCGCTTGGATAATTCCTTTAACTGCGTGGCGCCAACATATGTGCACGCGGAGCGAATGCCGCCTAAAATATCTTGCAACGTCCCCTCCACACTCCCGCGGAACGGAATTTGTACGGTTTTGCCTTCACTCGCGCGGTATTCGGCAACGCCACCTTTATGCTTTTTCATCGCCGTATCGCTGCTCATCCCGTAAAAACGTAAATATTGCTGACCGCCCGCTTCCACGATTTCCTGCTCGCTTTCCTCATGCCCTGCGAGCATCCCGCCGAGCATAATAAAATCCGCCCCCGCACCAAACGCTTTGGCAATATCACCAGGCACCGTGCACCCGCCATCGCCGCAAATCAAACCACCCAGCCCATGCGCCGCATCCGCACATTCCACAATCGCCGACAGCTGCGGATAACCAACGCCCGTCATTTTGCGTGTCGTACAAACACTGCCCGGCCCAATCCCCACTTTAACCACATCGACACCCGCAAGGATAAGCTCCTCGACCATCTCACCAGTCACCACATTCCCCGCCATAATCGTCACATCGGGCATTTTATCGCGCTGACGTTTGACAAACGATACGAAATGTTCGCTATAGCCATTCGCCACATCAATGCAGACTTTCTGCGGCTTGCCGCCCTCTTTTATGAAGTCTTCCAACTTTTTTTCATCCGCTTCAACCATACCAATCGAATACCAAACGCTGGCCTGATCATGTGCGCTATAAAATCGTTTTAAATCTTCAATAGGATAATGCTTATGGAGCGCAACGCTAAGCCCATTACCATCTTCGAGAAACGCACGCGCCATCTCAAACGTGCCCACACCATCCATATTCGCGGCAATAATCGGCACACCATGGAATTCGTGACCACTCCATTTAAATTGAAATTTACGGCGAATATCCACATCCTTACGACTCGCGAGCGTAGAGCGCTTTGGCCGGATCAAAACATCCTTAAAATCCAGTTTCACAGATTCTTCAATACGCATCTTTTTTCCTAACTTTTAAAAACAGACGCGGCCGCGTCCTGACTGGCGAGCTTAGCCGACTTATCCGCCTGCACACGCGCAATCTCGCGCTCCAATGCAATGCGGTATTCATCCAATTCCGACACACTCATCCCCTCCAAATTACGGGGGAATGTGTTATCAACTTTAGGTTTTGGAAGATCGTCAAACATATCTTAAAAGATACGCGTGAAGCACATTAATCGCAAGTTGGAATAACGATATTATCTTAAGAAATATCAGATGAAGGAACTGTATGTGCAATACCACCGTCGTTGTCATGACCGTATTTCAAATCAGCCTTATCTACCCCTAAATCAGCGCATAAAGTATGCCAAGCCTGCTCAAATTCCTCATCTGTTGGGTAAAAACCTTGCGTCGGAAATTGCCCATCTATCGCAACTCTATTGAAACTCTCGTCTTCAAACTCAGGGCAACGATACGCTATGTAAAAATTGCCAGAATCACCTTTAAAAAAGACGCGTTTTATTTCACCCAAGCCTTCTTCCTCATCCTCAACAAATTCCAAACCACGCTCATCGCAAAATGGCTCAATATCTCTATAACTATCCAATAACGCCAAAAAATGATATGAATTACCCTCTCTTATATTTAAAC
>JBBKXA010000136.1:0-2679 GCA_037969235.1 Bdellovibrionales bacterium
CTTCACGATGATCCTCATGGGCGTGACCATCGTCATGCCCATGGCCTTCTTCTTCATCGTGACTCATTTCATTTTTGGGTTCACTTTGATGATCGTGTCCATCTTCCGCAGCCCATACAGACGCGCTGTATAAAGGCCATGTCATAAGGGCTAGGGTGAGGGTTGTGATTAAAAATGCATGTTTCATATCTGCTATTCCTTCTGGGTTGTGTTCTGGTCAAGGGTGGAAGCCGCGACCTGCGTGTATGCACCGCTCAACATATCAATCTGAGCCTTGGCTTCATGGAAAGACGCAAGGGCTTCGAGGTGGCTTTCTTGCATATCAAAAAGAGTGCGCTGAGCATCCAGAAGGTCAAGAAACGAAAACGCGCCCCTATTAAACCCGTCCTCTGCCTGCGTGTAAGCCTTTTGCGCTGATGGCAACAAACCATCCTGATAGGCCAGCACTTCTTCACGCGCACTCACCAATGTTTGCCACATTTCCAAGGCTTGTTTTTCAAGCTGTAGACGCTGCGCCGTTTGATCCGATTGCGCGGCCAGTAAATTAGCTTTGGCTTCAGCAATCCGTCCCTGATTACGGTCAAAAACATTAATGGGAATGGATATGCTCGCTAGAAAAGCCGTACCATCATCCTCAGCAAAACGCCGTATCCCTAGGCCAAATGTAGGATCAGCAACACCGTTTGACCGCGCCAAGCTCAATGCCGCATCTTCACGCATAACCGATAACTGGCTCATGACTCTCATTGGCGTTTGTTCAATAGCCTGCATGATCACTTCACGCTCAGGCACATCAGGTAAAACGCTTAGGTCAGCCACAATGTCCTGATCCAGTGCCGCTAAACCCATCAAATTCGCCAATGAGATTTTAGCAACTGAAAGATCTTTTTCTGCCTTATGCTGCTCCACCTCGGCTGCTGACACTTCAATATCAGCCTTGGTGTGTTGAATATCAGCAGACTTCGCCGCGCTAATACGTTTCTTAACGGTTGTGTGCGTTTTATCAGCCAGTTTCACACGTTTTTCTGCAAGTTTTAATCTTTCCTGCGCAATAGCGACACGCATATATGCAGCCTTTGTTTGTGCTAGCGTTGCCTGAATAGCGGCAAGAGCTTCTTGGCTTACATGCTGCTTTTCAATATCTGCAACGTGTTCACGCTTTGAACGCTTACCGGAAATTTCAAGTTGCTGCTCAATGCCCAGCGTATATTCCGTAGCATCTAATCCATTACGTGGACTATCGCCGCCAAAGTTCTCTGCTTCAAACACGGCCTCTGGATTGGGCATTAAGGACTCTTGGAGGCGGTTACCCTCTGCCGCCATGATACGCGCTCTATAGCTTTGTACTTGCGGGTTTTGGCCTAAAACTAGCGCATAGGCTTGGTCGAGCTTGAGTGTGTTTTCTGCCTGTGCTTGTGGCGCAATAAGCACCATCATCATGAGCACAGGAAGAAGAAATCTTCCTTTGAACATTTTGTATTCCTTTGATTTTCAGATAATAAAAGCCATGCGCTCTAAGTAAGAGCGCAGTTAAAATGCAGGCACACTACGCCTGTAAAATCAGGCTTTCGGAGGACGGTGTAGAGGGGAGTAGTCGTTAGACCGTAAAGAATTATTAGGCATTATAGCCATACGTTCTTTGGAAAAATCCGTGACAGATGTATCTGGCAACATTCCAGCCAAAACATGAGCATGAATACAGCAACAATCTTGGCACTGTTCAAGATCAGCTTGATCTTGCGTCTGGTCATTAGCACAATCTTGATCGGCACCACCTACGTCAGTTGCTTGATGTGAACATGCCACATCCGGCATAGCCGCATGAGCGACTTCGGACAAGCCACCTGCTAAAAATGCGAATAACGCCAATATGAGAATTAAACGGTTCATTGATCTTAAGTTAGCACAATCTTTTGAAATGTCTAGAAAGCATCTACAAGGAGAGGTGGTCCCAGAAAATCGGACAGGTTGCTAAGGTGGAATCCTGACATTAAAATGTAAGGAATTTACCAATATGACAAAAAGAAGAAATCACTCTCCGGCGTTTAAGGCAAAAGTTGCATTAGCAGCCCTTAAGGGAGAAAGAACGTTATCAGAGCTTTCCTCACAATACGGGAAACTGGAAACTTGCGAGATTACTTATGGACAGGGCTACAATGAGAATCTGGGCATATGGTATTGCTCTCGCGTACTCGTCTCCGTAAATAAGAGTCAAAATACTTGGTAATAAGGTGATGGAAAACAAAACCATCAAAAACCCGAATGCTAAGCATGACAGCTTAAAAAAACGGTCTAATATTTTAGTGTAGTTTTCTGCTTTGGCGAAATTAGGAGCGAGTGCCGTAGCCGTATCTTGTACGGCAGACCTTAACAGGTCTGAAATGCGATCGGCGGCGGCGAGCAACGCAACTGAGATTGCATCGACAAAGATAAAGTTGTGCCATTTTTTCCGATGCGCTTTCTTATATCTGCCATATAACCATAATCACCATTTATTTGCAGGATTTCAATGATTTTCGAATTATTATTGTAAAGTATCCCGCATTGCTTCTGCTTGACGAGAGGCGTAAGCATTAATCAATAGCTGTTTTTCGATTTTGAGTTTGCCCTCAATCGGGTCAACAAAAAACGGTAATTTACGTTTTCCAGCCGGGTTGGTTTCGGCGGCTCGTTTCATTT
>JBBKXA010000137.1:0-2504 GCA_037969235.1 Bdellovibrionales bacterium
TTATGAAGGCGTATGATGTGAGCTTTTCATTGGGCGATGGTTTGCGTCCAGGTGCAATTTTGGATGCCAATGACCGCGCGCAATTTGCGGAGCTGAAAACACTCGGCGAGTTGACGCGGATAGCGTGGGAGCATGACGTGCAAGTGATGATTGAAGGACCGGGCCACGTGCCGATGCATATGATTAAGGAGAACATGACCAAGCAGTTAGAAGAATGTCATGAAGCGCCATTTTACACGCTCGGGCCGCTGACGACCGATATTGCGCCGGGATATGACCATATTACAAGCGCGATTGGCGCGGCGCAGATTGGGTGGTATGGCACGGCGATGCTGTGTTATGTGACACCGAAGGAGCATTTGGGTTTGCCCAATCGTGATGATGTTAAGGTGGGCGTGATAACCTACAAAATCGCCGCCCACGCCGCCGATCTGGCGAAGGGGCATCCGGGGGCGCAAAGGCGCGATAATGCGCTCTCCAAAGCGCGGTTTGAGTTCCGCTGGAACGACCAGTTTAATTTGAGTTTAGACCCCGATACGGCGCGCAGCATGCACGATGAAACTTTGCCAGCGGAAGGGCATAAAGCCGCCAATTTCTGCTCCATGTGCGGGCCGAAATTTTGCAGCATGAAGATTACGCAAGAAGTGCGGGAGTTTGCGGCAAGAAAAGAGAAGAAGGAAGCGGCATGAGTGAACAATTACCAGCACCACCAATAGATCCAGAACTGCAACATAAGATTTATGATGATTGCAAAAATATAATTTCTAAATCTGGACCAAAATTGCAAACAGCATTAAATGGGCTATTGTTAGATTGGATTGAGCTAGGCGGCTTGTATGGTCAATACAAAGCTAACGTTTTTAAACGCAGACTAGAAAAATTAATTCAAAAGACAAGATTAGAATCTATGCAAGAAGACGAGGTATCTGAATCAATACATTCTCAAATTTCTGGCCCAATAATAACCAATATGCAATTTGTTGACGAGGGGGGAATACTGGAGTCAATGTATATCAATATTTTAGTTAAAGCACTCATCCAGAAAAATATTTCAAAAATTCATCCTGCTTATGCTGTTAAAATACAACAGCTTAGCCCAGATGAAGCCATTATTTTATATCATCTAAAAAAAGGTCTTCTTGTTGAAGGTTCAATAACGTATGTATGTAATAAAGGTGGTGGATGGAAAGACATAGAAAATTATGAGTTTGATTTTAGTGATTTAAATTTAAAGTATCCTGAAAATGCCTATATGTATATAAAACATCTTGAAAGCTTAGAGTTAATTGAAGCACCAGAAATAGAACGCGAAAATAATTCTAATCTAGATGTTGAAACAAGACAAATAACGAGGACTACAAAAGCATCATATAATATTCGATTCACTGAGTTCGCTAAATATATGGCAGAAATTTGCATTCCTGATGAAATTGATATTGATGGATATATCATAGCTGTAAAAGACGAAAAAAAGCGCGCATGACCCAACCCACCACAGACACCCTCCCGCCATGCCCTGTATGTGCGTCGATTTATACCTACGAAGACGGTGCGCTTTTGATTTGCCCCGAATGTGCGCATGAGTGGTCTGGCGTTGCCGAAGGCGCCGCGGTTATTCGCGATGCGGTGGGCAATGCGCTGGAAGATGGCGATAGCGTGAGCATTGCCAAGGACCTCAAAGTCGGTAATAAATCCATCAAGGTGGGGACGAAGGTTAAAAATATTCGCCTCCTGCCGCGCGATCAATGGATTGGCGACCATGATATTGACGCCAAAGTTCCTGGATTTGGTCCGATGAATTTAAAGTCATCCGTTGTTAAAAAGATTTTTGAATAGGCACTGCGATGAACATTAACCCTGAGAAAACAGACACTCTCATCCTCGCCGCCGCGTCTGCGCATTTCACGAAAATTGCGGTGATTATTGCCAAGGTGTATGACGCCTTTGAAGAACAGGGGCAGGAGCTGACCAAAGACCTTGCCCATAAAATCGCCGAGCGGATTTATATTCTTGTCGATAATGGTGCGCTGGAGGCGCAAGGCAATATGCGCCGCTGGCGCGATGCCGATGTAAAACTCCTGCAAAAGCCCGCTAAACCATGAGCTCTTAACAAGCCCCCTTATTTATGCTCTTATTTACGGTGAAGTCGTGCGCGGGTGCGGGCGGCGAGGAGCGCAAAAGAATGATTATACAATCAACCAAAATTCCCGAAGTGACGCAGCATCTGCAAAGCACTCCGAAAAGCACCCCGGTTTTGAAACCGCAAATGCCGGGCGCAATTCTTCAGGAAAAAATGACAGACGCCGAAACCGCCGCGTTGAAAAAAAGCCTGAGCCTCAGCTTTCTGATTTACGATCCCAAAGAATATGTTATCAGCCAGCTTGCCATGGCCGGATATACCGATATCGCGTTTTTTTCGAAACCCTATACGGGCGCGCAAGGGCTATGCGCGGTTAAAGACGGGCAGGCCTATGTCGTTTTCCGCGGAAGCGTCAGTATCGTTG
>JBBKXA010000138.1:0-8588 GCA_037969235.1 Bdellovibrionales bacterium
TAAATGCCGATGAACGTGAATTTACAGCGGATGATCAGGTTGAAATCACATTGAAATTTAAACTGCGTGACCGTGTTATTGATGTGCCGCAAGAGGCATTCATCCTTCGCAAGGCCCGCAACAAAGTGGCCGTTCAATTTAAACCACTGACGCAAAAAACACGCGGTGATTTTCAAAACGTGCTTGATGATTATGTAGCCTCACAATTCGCGGCATCGCAGTCGCAGTTTTAAAAGAAGCCAAGGGCATTTACCCTTGGCCTCCTTATAGATGCGTATTATTTACCATACATTTTTTCGAAGCCTTGCGTAACTTTTGCGACATGTGATGGGTCTTTATCGCGCCAGTATTTGGGATCGCGCATCATAGACTGCAGGTCTTTTTCCTCCATATTTGCAGGATTTGTGCTTTGTTTTTTCAGAACAGGTTCTTCGGATTTCATCATTTTTTCAATCGCCAGCACACCTTCGTAAGAACTTGAGAGATTTTCAAGTACGTCTTCTGGCAAGTTACGTTGGCCGAATGCGAGCAATTGCCGCGACACTTCCTTCCATTTATCCGCTCCGCCAAAATGAGCGATCAATTTTTCAACCTCGGCTTCGGCGCTGAAATCTTGAGCAATTTCTTTGACCATTGGCACCATTTTTTCTGCGGCAATGTCATAGACTTCTTGCGCTTGTTCTTGGCTCATGCCTTTGGCGTGGAGACGTTTGTTGATTTCTTCGTCGGCTTCGAACATGCCGTGATCGCAATTAATGCAATATTCTTCGTGGCTTGCTGGTGCACTTGGCATTTCGGGTTTGGATGACATTTTCTTTTCCAATTCGGAATATGAATTGATCAATGCATCAATGCGTAACGCTCCAGTTTCGGGGTTTTTAAATTTGTCTGGTACATTCGTAGGGTCGATATTTTCAGTGTTTTCAAACAGTAAGTTGGTCATAGTTTTTCTTCTCCTTTTGTGAAGTTTCTTCGATGGTTAAAATATGAGTGCTGAAATTTTTTAATGCGATTTTCTGCCGCGATCAATCAGGCGCAAGATCGTCGCCATTAATGAACGCTGTCCTTCCATGTAGCGCAAATGTTCATCGGCGGCGTTTACGCCTAAAGCTCTTTGAAAGGTTACGACTTGAAGGTGCGCAAGCACGCGTTGCCCGTCATCGGATGAAAATAGACGGGCGAACGCTTTTTCAATGTCGCGCATTTCGTTTTTCAACGGCTCCGTTGGGGCATAAATCAATCCCTTTTCCGCCGCGCTGATGGGCATGTCTGGTTTTTTTAATGTGTCGAATATCATGATGCATCCTTTTGCTGGTTATTTTGCTGAATTGGTTCTGGATTGCTAGACGGCTGTAACGCTGGGGCATTCAAAATATCACTCAGATCAGGGATATCTTTGCGGATCAAATTGCTTGGTACGCCCAACGCATCGCCTAAAAATTTTGCAGCTTCGGGGAGGTTGACTGCGGCGGCTGCTTCTGGGCCCATCGATAAAATTGAGGCAATCCAGCTCAATGTATTTTGCACGTTGCGCTGTCCTTGGTCACGGGCAAGAGGAGAGCGATAATCAACGCTGACCAGACGACCGTCCAATTCAATGTCTGGCACTTCGCCGCGGCGTTTTAAGATCGCGAAGGCGCGTTTTATTAATGGCGTTAACAATTCCGATTGCAAGCGTCCATATGTCGCGCCGAGCAATAGCGACATCTCTGCGCTACGTTCAATGACTTCGGTGGCGGTCATTTTTGATCCGCTGACGGGGGCGAGTTTATCGGCGAGCAAGGCGTGTCGAATACGGCTTTGCAGGCTTTCCAGCACCAATTGTGATACATCAAATCGCCCGGGCATATCCAGCGGTTGCAAGCCTTTGGAGCCAATCGCCTTTGGGATAATACTTCCGGGGGTTAATTCGATATTGGCGGGGTTGAGCACGCCATCATCGTCCGCTTGCCAGATGCCTGTCACCGCAATCGATGCGTTTTTCAATATTAACTCTACAACCTTATTTGCGGTTTTGATATCGGGGAGGGCTTTCATGATTGGTGAGCGGCCATATGTCTCGCCAGGAGACTTCATCCATCGAAACGATATTATGGGTGATTGCCCGAATTTGCCGCTGGCGAGCAATAGGGGCGCGTTTTCACTTTCCATCAAAATTGCATGATAGCTATAGATCAAGCCTTCTGGCAGCACCGCTTCGAGGATTTTAAATTCCTCCTGCGGGTCGCTTGATGCACGTTTAATAATGTTTGCTGGCAAGATCGCATCGTGATATCGCGCGGAAATCTGGGAGAATGTCATTTTCATCTGACGATATGCTCCATCCAAATAGCCGTTTTCATTTTCTTCCAATACCGCGTGCGTTAATGGTATTGCGGCAAATTTGAAGGCTGAAAATCCGCCCGTTTCGGCTTCTTCGAACATCATGCTGGCGGTTCCGCCGACGATGAGATCAAGATAGCATTGGTGAATTTCAACCGCAAAGTTAGAGCGATCAAAATGATCTTGAATGGTTTTGGCTGCTTTTTCCAAAACTGGTGCAAGCGCTTCGGCTTCGCGGTCACTCAAATCAGGGCCGGGCTTAAGGCCAAACCATTGCGACCAGCTGGGCGTGAGGTTGCCCAAGATGCTGGAGGCCAATTGATCTGCGGCATCCATTGCCGTGGCATCAAAAATCTGATTGGTTTTACGGCTGCCCTCGATGGCGTCGCCATGAAAACTTCCGCGTTGGGGCAGTGCAAAATCATAACAATCTTCCCATAAACTCAACCAGTTTTCACGACGGCGTAGCGCGGCATTAAAGCGGAAAATTATTGAATTTATTAAATCGGCATGATCTTGGGGTATGTTTTTTGGCGTGATAGCCGATGCGTTGGATTTGTTATTGATCGGTGTAACGGTTTGCATGTTTATTCCTAATCTTTTAAATGGCTTTTATTCGCCCAATAATGTTTTACGTGGTGCGCTGTTATTTTGCCCCTGAGTTAAAAACCCTCGAAAGCCTGTAAGTACGGTTCCAAAACGACTTCGCTCACGGCTTAGTAAATTCTGGCTGCGCAGCTGGCTCGCGCTTGTTGCTATTGCGGCGCTGTTATTCGCTGCCCCCGTATCTGGTTGCGGTGATGTTGTCGTAGACGCAGTTTGCGGGATATATACAATTTGCGGCGCACCCAAATTGCTTGGCACTTTTGGCCGTGAAGCTAAACTTCCCATGCGATTTCTCCTTTAATTATGTTTTTATTGTTGTTTTGAATTTCGGTTTTGGTTAAGTGGCGATAAAGTTGCCACGGCGTAAAGATAAAGCGTTTATGCAAGCCGAGCGCGCGCTTGACCGCTTCGACGCAGCTGAAGATGCCCCAAGGCGCGGCTTTTAAGTCCCGCTTTAATGGCGCGGCAATCACAATATGCCCACGAGCGCGCATCCATTTCGCCAGATCAAAGTCTTGCGGTACGTCATGCACATTAATATCCGTGAAGCTCGAAAGCGGGTCATAAGTGATCCATTGCTGTCCGTCATTTAATAGCAGTGAGCAATGGCGGAAACCCGGCTTTAATAATTTCAGCCAAGCCATATCTGCTTGTGGGCTAAAGACGACCCATGCTTTACAATTTTTATTCTCATTATCGCGCGTCATGAAAATCCATCTCCGTGTTTTGATACAGCAAGGCTTCATGCGCCCAATTGATATGTCCAGATTTTTGCGGCTCGATCACGCCCTTAGCCTCTAGTACATCACCGATGCGCTCCAAGGCCTCTGTCCATAATTGAAAAGCGCGCACTTCCTTAGCGCGATAACGATCAGGCGCAAGCTTTCTGCGGCCATAGTGACGCAGCACCAGCAAATGATCGCGCAACAAGCGGCGTTTGCGATAGAGGCGATCCATCACTTTTAAGATATCTAGTGGTTCACACGGGCGTTTATATGCACCCTGCCCCGCCACAATTTTCGCGCCATCGGCTCTCGCTTCTTGCGCGGCGATAAACCAAAACCATGCTTCTTGTGCATTTTCAAACGGCACGGCATCTTCAACATTGTAAGGCTTTGATATTTTTTCTTTTTTTGTTTTCATTATGATTTCCTTTTTATGTTGGATTTGGACTTTAGATACATTTGTTCTTTTTATGTTCTCATTTATGCGGTATTTTTTATTGAGAGTCAAGAAAAAAATTAAGATTTTATTCCTAGCTATTTTTCTTTATTAATTGGAGAATCAATGGGAGTATTCTCCTATGTTGACACATGATCAAATTTGGCTCGCACTCGACCGATTGGCTAAAACTTTCGGATACTCCCCTTCTGGCCTTGCGAAGCAAGCGGGCTTGGATCCGACGTCTTTTAATAAATCCAAGCGTTTAAGTCCCGATGGTAAACCACGCTGGCCTTCAACGGAGAGCGTGGCTAAGGTTTTGGCTGTTACGGGCGCGACGATGAGCGAGTTTATAAGCCTCATTGACCATGAAGGCGATGAGCGCATGACTATGAAATCAATGGATCGCAAAGCTATCGCGCAGATGACCGCGGAAATTCTCATTCAAACCAAATCGATTCTCTTTAATGCCAATGAACCATTCACATTAAAATCTGGTCGCAAAAGCCCCGTTTATTTTGACGGGCGGCGCTTGATCTCGTTTGTGAATGAGCGCGCCACATTGATGGATGCGGGTGCGCAAGTTCTAGCGTCCGAAGTGGGGATGGAAAATATTGATTATCTTGCTGGCGGGGAAACTGCGGGTATTCCATATGCAGCGTTTATTGCTGAGCGTCTACAAAAGCCTATGCTTTACGTTCGCAAAGAACCCAAGGGTTATGGGCGTATGGCGCAAATTGAAGGGGTATTGCCAGAAAAAGGGTCACCAAAAGTTATCTTGATTGAAGATATGCAAACCGATGGCGGCAGTAAAAAAATCTTTATCAACGCGCTGCGCGATGCGGGGGCGAGTGTGAAGCATGCGTTTGTAATGTTTCACTACGGCATATTTCCCCAAAGCGAGCAGAATATGAAGGATGCAGGTATCAAGCTTCATGCTTTGGCGACATGGTGGGATGTTTTGGCTGTGGCCAAAGAGCGTAAATATTTCGACGCGCCTACCCTGCAAGCGGTTGAGCGATTTTTGAACGCCCCCAACGAATGGGAAGCTTAATGCTATGAAGTTCGCATTTTATGCTGGTCGCAAACCGCGCGCGCAAAAAGCGCTGGAGGAATTAAAAAGCACTTATGGTGCGGTCAAGCCAGAGGTTGCCGATGTGATTATTGTTTTGGGCGGTGATGGTACGATGCTCCATGCGCTTCATGAATATGCAGATTACCAAGCGCCATTATATGGCATGAATTTGGGCACGCTCGGCTTTTTACTCAACGCGCACGTTAAAGAAGATTTGGCAAAACGGGTGAAAAACGCTAAGCGCTTTACTATTCATCCGCTATCGATGCAGGCCACGAATAAGCATGGGAAAACCCACGAGGAGCTGGCGTTTAACGAGGTATCGTTATTGCGCGAGACGCATAATTCCGCAAAAATAAAAGTCAGCGTAGACGGCGCGGTGCGTATTGAGGAGCTGGTTTGTGATGGCGTTATGCTCTCTACGCCTGTGGGGAGTACGGCTTATAACTCGTCTGCGGGGGGGCCGATTTTACCTCTGGAGGCTAATATTGTTGCGATGACTCCGATATCAGCATTTCGCCCTCGTCGCTGGCCGGGGGCATTGCTCACCAATGATAACAAGGTGCTTTTTGAAGTATTGAAAGCGATTGAACGCCCCGTGAGCGCGACTGCGGATTCAAAAGAAATTCGCGATGTGCGGGAGGTTTTAATCACCGAATCCCGCAAGATCACAAAGACGTTGCTCTTCGATCCCGAAAACCCGCTTCAGGAGCGGATTTTTAAGGAACAGTTTTTTGGTTAGACGTCGTGGTTAGGCCAATATACAATTGAATCGCCTTTATTCTCCCTCCTTTCATACCTATCATTTATGGTGCGTAAAAGTTCATTACTTTTCTGACTCTTCAATAATCTTTCATTTGCTTCATCTAAAGCCGTGGAAAGATTTTCGTTTGTCTCCCGTTGCCCTTCAAATATCGCTTTAAATTCATTTCTACAATTACCATGTATACTTGCGTTGTAAATTAAAGCGCCTAAACCAGTAACTGCTAAAGCTCCTGATACAAGCGGGGATTGATCAAAGGTTAGGCCAGCCCCTACTAAAGATAACGCTCCGGCTGCAACAGATGTAAACTCCTTAATTGCGCTTAAGCGTGTCTCTCCAAAAACCGTATTTTTATCCATAACGTTCTCCTTTTTTCGTAAAAATATTATCATCTTAAAGCTATGTCAACAAAAAAAATTATCTCCTCTTCAAATCCCGCAACTTCCGCTCGCGCGCGAGTTCGTTTTCGATTTGATCCATGCCTTCGAACGCGGCTTCGTTGATGTTTCCGCCTTTGCCGAATGCCCCTTCGGGGAGGATGCCAAGTTTTTCTGCGACTTTTTGATAGCCTTCTACCAAATCACCCAGATCAAAACGGAAACGATCCTTATCCAATTTCTCACCGCTTTTGGCATCCCAAAGGCGGCAATTATCAGGTGATATTTCATCGGCGAGCACGATATAAAGCTCGCCCATATCGCCATAAATACGTCCAAATTCCAGCTTGAAATCCACCAATTTCAGCCCAATCCCCGCGAATAAGCCATTGAGGTAATCATTCACCCGCCAAGCCATTGAAACCATTTCCTCCAATTCATAAGGATCAGCCCAATTAAACACCATAATATGATCTTCGCTGACCAATGGGTCACCAAGCTCATCTTTTTTATAGTAATATTCCACCAATGGGCGCTGCAATATTGTGCCTTCTTTAACGCCTAAACGCTTACAAAGTGAGCCTGCCGCGATGTTGCGCACCACCACTTCGAGCGGGATAATCTCCACTGCACGCACCAATTGCTCGCGCATATTGATGGAGCGGATGAAATGCGTGGGGATGCCAATGCCTTCAAGCTTGGTCATGAGATGCGCAGAGATGCGGTTATTTAAAACGCCTTTGCCGGATATCTCGGCTTTTTTCTCCGCATTGAACGCGGTGGCATCGTCTTTGAAATATTGAATTAAAGTACCCTCGTCTGGGCCTTCATAAATAATTTTTGCCTTGCCCTCGTAAATCATTTTTCTGCGTGCCATCGAGTGCGTCCTTATCAATTTGCTGTGTATGGCTATACAAATAATGTATTTTTACACAGATAACAATGGATTTTCGCGCCTTGCGATGCTACATCCATATATAGTTGAAATTTTATATTGAAGGAATGCTATGACATTTAATGATCGCGAAAAAGGCTTTGAGAATAAATATGCTCATGATGAAAAAATGGACTTTGCGGTTGAAGCACGCAGTTCCAAATTATTCGGGCTTTGGGTTGCGGAACAATTGGGTATAGAGGGTGATGATTTGAAGCTGGCCTATGCCAAAGAAGTTGTCGAAGCCAATCTTGAAGAGCCAGGTTTTGAAGATATCTTCCGCAAGGTCAATACAGATTTGGATACAAAAGGCGTCAAAATCGAAGATCACACTTTGCGTACGCAGTTGGACAAATGTGTCGTTGAAGCGCGCAAACAACTTAGCGAATCTTGAGCGGGCATTACAATGGCAATGGATGCAGGCACAATTAAGGACATGATAATAGCGGGTATTCCCGATGCACAAGTGCGCATTGAAGATTTGCGCGGTGATGGCGACCATTATGCCGCCTATATTACGTCAGCGAGCTTTGATGGACTTACCCGCGTTAAACAACATCAAATGGTGTATGACGCGTTGGGCGGCAAAATGGGCAACGAGCTTCATGCGTTGGCCATTCAGACATTTGTACCAAAGAAATAACAAAAGGATTCACAGCCATGCAAAATATATTATTCGAACGTATTCAAAAAACCATTGATGATCATGATGTAGTGTTATTCATGAAGGGCGATGCGGCTTTTCCGCAATGCGGGTTTTCTTCATTGGTTGTACAAGTGTTGTCGCAAATCGGTGTGCCATTCAAAGATATCAACATCTTGGAAGACAACGATCTTCGCCAAGGTATCAAGGATTTCAGCGATTGGCCAACAATTCCCCAACTCTACATTAAAGGCGAATTTGTAGGTGGCAGTGACATTGTTCGTGAAATGTATGAAAGCGGCGAGCTTCAGCAATTCTTGGATGATAAAGGCGTGAAAGCGGCTTAATTTTTATTGCTTACTTATCTCTCTCATCTATTCATTTTCGTATCATGATTGAGGTTTGCCGACATCATCAGACCAAAGCCGATCAGCGCGGCGAGCATTGATGTTCCGCCGTAGGATATAAGCGGTAATGGCGCGCCTACCACAGGAATTAATCCCATTACCATCGCAATATTGATAAACACATAGAGCGAGAAATTTACACTAATGCCGAGCGCGAGGAAGCGGGCATAATTTTGACGTGCACGCAACGCTATCCAAAGCCCATAGCAAAATATAAGCCCGAACAAAGTCAACAGCGCTAGCCCCCCCATAAGACCAAACTCTTCCGCCCAAAGCGTAAATATAAAATCCGTTTGTTTT
>JBBKXA010000139.1:0-8664 GCA_037969235.1 Bdellovibrionales bacterium
GCTTGGGAAGACAATATATGAGAATGACAGAAATTCTATAATGTCTGCGTTGCACACATCAGTTGCCGCCTTAGCCAGAGATGTGGACCTAGGTTCTTATTAATCAAAATGCCATGCCTAAGAAACATTGGATCTATAATTTTCTTGTAAAATTTTTACGCATTCTTATATCATCTTTTCATGAGCATCCTTATCGACACTGAAACTCTTAGCGCCCTCTCCTCTGGCCCACGGCTTTTGTTTATGGCAGCGGTGCATGGGGATGAACCTTGTGGGACGGTGGGGAGTGATCTTTTAAAAAAGGATATCGCCGAGAGGCTTATTGTTTTAAAAAAAGGCGGTGTCGAGTTTATTCGGCGCGCCAATGTGCGGGCGTGTGAGCAAGGTGTTCGGCATGTTGATGTTAATCTTAATCGATATTTTGAAACACATGCCGCACCAACACTACATGAACATTTTGTGGCGAATGAATTGTGTCCACGGGTTTATGATTCCGACTTCGCGTTTGCGATACATTCCATCACCAATAAAGGCAATGCTTTCACGATTGGCACGAGTATGAATGAAGCCGTTTTAAAAGCGGTGCGGGCAATCCAGCCAGAGGTGCATTTGCATATGGATTGCCAAAATGCATGGAAAGCAAAGGGGCGTCCGCACGCGACCAGCGACAGTTACGCGATGAGCGTTGGTGTGCCGTCATTGACGATAGAATGCGGGCAGCATAATTCCCCCGATGCCATTGCGATCGCCAAGCAATCTATGATTAATGTCATGGCGCTCTATGGTATCGTTGATCCGTCACATAGCGCTCCGCTGTCCGATAAACCAACGCAATATTATCGCGTCACCAAAATTGCGTTCAACGATGAAATTAGCCATTATGAAGGGCATAAAAAGCCAGCTCATTTTCAGCACTATAAAAAAGGCGCTGTTATCGCGCATTATAATAACGGAAGCGTTTTCACCGCCAGTAGTGATAGCTCACACATCATTTTTGCAAATGACAAGCATGATGACACTCCTGGTTCAGAAATGTTTTATGAAGCCGTAGAGTTTGATGCACCCGCGTAGTTACGGTTAGCTTGAGAAAACATGATCGCATTATTTGCGTTTTTAGAATTCCCATTCGTACATAGTGATGCTTTTTTATTATTCGTTCGAGCCAATGCCCTTAATTTCATATTTTTAAAATCACCATGTCCAGCTTGGGCGTGACCATCTGGTGTGCTTGAGGCGCGGAAATAGAGCATTAAAAACACTCGAATGGCCGCGGTTGTTGAGGTGTCTTCTTTTTTACAATCAACGATCAATGTGCAGATTTCATGAATTGTACAATTTTCACGTGTTGTAATTTCTCGCAATGCTTCCCACATTTCAGGCTCAAGCCTGACGGATGTTCTGCGACCACCGATGGTGATGTTTTTGCTAAGTAATGTACTTTTAGCAAAGCTAGGCTCTACCTTGTTTTGAAGTGATTCTGCCATAGTTTTCCCCTACTATACATTTAATTTACGCCAATAGACCACAACCTATAGTATATATTGCGCAACCTAGGCGTGTAAAGATGTTTTGTTACTATTGGGTTTCAGACGGCGCTTTTAAGATCATTGAAATTGCGTGTAAGCCTTGCTCGAATGGTGCCTTTAGCAGAGATAAAATTTTTCTTTGGCGCGCTACTCTGCTTAAACCTTCAAAATCTAGAGATGTAAGCTTTAGCTTATAATGGGTCTCGCCTGATCCGTCATCACCTGCATGACCAGCGTGTTTATGGCTTTCATTTATCAGCTCTAAATGCGCAATATTCACATGATCTACAATTATAGCCTTGATATTATCGTCCATGCTCATATGTTGTTTCCTTATATACCGCCAGATACCGCGTTCTTTACTGGCGCAAACATTGATTATTAAGTATTATATTTACTATGCCCAAGATTTATTTGAAACCCAATTCTCCTGAATTTGCTGAAAAGCGGCAAGATTCTCCGCTTGCGCAATGTGATATGCCTGGATGTACACATATGGGGGAGAATAAAGCGCCTAAACACCGTGGATTAAATGATTATTACTGGTTTTGCGCCGCGCATGTAGCGGAATACAATCGCGCATGGAATTTCTTTGAAGGGATGCCTGCCTCGGAAGTGCAAGATCATATCCATAAAAGCATGTATGGTGACCGCCCCACGTGGAAATATGGCGTCGGCGGCAAGCATTTTACCGATGATCTCTACAAAAAAGCCCAGCAGACATACACCGGAGAAGATGAGTACCGAAAAGAAAAAAGCAACTGGGATAAAGTGTCGGAGAATGCGCACACGCCTGAATTTGAAGCGCTGGCCATTATGGGGTTAGAGCCGCCAATCACCCTGCCCGATATTAAAAAACGGTATAAAGATTTGGCAAAAAAGCATCACCCTGATTTAAATAAGGGGTGTAAAAAATCCGAAGATATTTTGAAAAAAATCAACATGGCCTATACGATTTTGAAATTATCGTATGAGAAATTTGAGAAATTGCCGGAGCGTTAAAATGTTTTAGTTTTTCAAAGCTTGTGGTTTTTTATTTGGGTGATACATTATTATCATGAAAACAGCTGAAGAACTTGATAAGGAAATGCAGGCCGAGCGTGGGCGCGATGGGATGTCGTTTGATATTACGACCATCAAGGCCAAGGAAGGGAAATACTCTTCTATTCCTGATATGAAATATAATGCGCGCAAGACTTTTGGACTGGATCTTGACTGGGAAGTTCCGGGGTTTAGTGAAGATAATCCGAATGTGCCTGCTGTTGATTCCACCTATCAATTTGATCACGATACGACGCTGGCGATTTTGGCGGGGTTTGCACATAACCGCCGTGTGATGATCCAGGGGTATCACGGGACGGGGAAATCCACGCATATTGAACAGGTTGCAGCACGTTTAAAATGGCCGTGTGTGCGCATCAACCTTGATTCCCACGTGAGCCGTGTGGATTTGATTGGTAAAGACACCATCGTTTTAAAAGAAGGTAAGCAGATCACCGAATGGAAAGAGGGTTTGCTGCCGTGGTCTATTCAAAATCCTGTGGCGCTGGTGTTTGATGAATATGACGCGGGGCGACCCGATGTGATGTTTGTTATTCAGCGCGTGTTGGAGGCCGAAGGGCGTTTAACATTGCTTGATCAAAATAAAATCATCCGACCGCACCCCGCTTTTCGCTTGTTTGCGACAACCAACACGGTTGGGTTGGGAGATACTTCTGGGCTTTATCATGGTACGCATCAGATAAACCAAGGGCAAATGGATCGCTGGAATATTTTGGCGACGCTCAATTATCTGCCACATGATGATGAGATGAATATTATGCTCGCGAAGTTTCCGACGCTTCAAGATGATGCAGGGCGCGATATGGTGGATAAAATGGTGCGTATGGCGGATTTAACACGTGAGGGATTTATAAATGGTGATCTCTCGACGCTTATGAGCCCGCGTACGGTTCTATCGTGGATTGAAAATACGCAGATTTTTGATGGCAACCGCGATCTCGCATTCCAGCTTTCATTTTTGAATAAATGCGATGAAACAGAACGCGGATTAGTCGCGGAATATTATCAGCGGTGCTTCGATGTTGAATTGCCAGAAAGCTCTATCCGCAATGTCGCAGTAAGTTAAGCTTAGTTAAGGCCAAGGCAGATTTATTCGGTCTGTGTTTTCGTGGCGCTCGTTAGATCCTAACCAATCTTCGCCATTAATATTGTCGCAATCAAGGGATGTTTGTACTGCGAGCTCGATAATCGCACAGCCATTTATGGCGAAATGCCAGTTCCACGCGTAATAAAGGCGACTTGCCGTATCGTGTTCGTTTTTGAATCTGTCTTGATCTGTCAGCACATCATATGCGCCCTGCCCCATTGCCAGGGGGCCAACGGCGAGGCCGAACAAAATTATAAGCTCTGATAATCCGAATATGCCTCTATACATTTACGCCACCCCTAAATACAATCGCGTATCGCGCCAAACTTTAATTTTGTAGCCCCTTCCTACAGTCGATCATTTGAGTACTATAGCGTTTTATATTTCTTATTGCAAAGAATGATAGCTACGACAATGTTGGCGGTTAAGTTTAGAGATGAGTTGGTAAGCCCTACAATTCAGAGTTTCTGTCTTCGATAATGGATTTGCTGCGGGTGATACCTTCAAGATTTTGAATTACGGACTCTTTTATCTTTTCAAAATCAAGTCTTTGCGCTTCAATCATCTCTTCCAAACGTGCATACCATTGTTGCTCAAAATTTCTTTTTGCGTTTAAAAATTTGTTCAAAACTGGTGGGATAATCGCTAGTTTTCTGCTGTCTGAATCTGTTTGTTTTTTCTTTTTTCTGTAACCGCATGATGCAACGACGAATGACGTGAGTAAAATCTCGGTTAAAGAATGTGTAGCTTGGGCGTTCATAGTATTTGCCTTGTAAAATTTTGTATCGGGAGGGCAACATACTCTTATTGGTTTGCACTACAAGCATATTCGCGGCTTTTAGCCGCAATTCCGTCATGCATTTAATGCATGAGTCGTTAAATGTGGTTAGGTTTTCCCGTCAAAGAGTCCATGTCTTTTCAAAGCAAACATCAGGAAACTAAAAACGTTACGCTGGATCTAATTACGCTAACTTGTGTGAATTTGTGTTTTGCGGATATTCGCTTACTTGCTCTGGTGCAACAGCATTTCGATTTTCCCCTACCCTTTCCAAATACTCATCATTTGGATACTTAACGCCATCATGAAAGTACAGTGCCGCCCCTAAAGCCAATGCCGCCGCTGCGAATGCTAGCTTAACTTTTGTAATTTTCATGGTCGCCTCCTTTGTTAATATTGATGCCTCCATACCTACAGTGTTACCTGAACAAAAGATAGGGATGCATTGGCTATCGTTTTTTTAAACGAGAATCTCTATAGTTAAACAATGGATAATACCGATAAAAATTCTGCTGAAAATTTTAAAAATGTAACCTCTGCATTAATGCGCACGCTTGCGGGGGATCGGGAGCTTGAGGTTTCTTATTCTTCGGCGACGGTAGCGGATGGGCGCCCTGCCCGTGATGGAAAGCCGCGCTTGCCTGCGCCTACACATAACATGCCGCCAGCGGAGAAACGGATTTTGCGCGGATGCGCAGATGCTCAGGCATTGTATATCGCGCATCATGATGAACGCTTGCATCATTTACATGCCCCCAAGGATGCCCGCAGTATGGAGGCGTTTGATGCGCTGGAGCAAGCGCGGTGTGAGGCTCTGGGCGCAAGAAACATGGCAGGTGTGGGCACGAATTTGCATGCCGCATTAGAGGAACATTGCCGCGCGAAAGGCTTTGCCAATTTGACGGTGAAAGATCAGGTAGGGCTTGGTGATGCGCTTCATGTAATGGCGCGGATGGCGTTGACGGGTGAGGATGCGCCGCCGTCTGCCGCGAAGATGATAAAATTGTGGAAACCGACGATTGAGGCACAGATAGAAGATGCGGGGCTGGAGAGTCTTGCCAGCGCATTGTCGGATCAAGCTGCGTTTGCGGCGCTGGCGAAAAAGCTTATCCGCTCGCTTAATATGCCAGTAGAAGATGGGGATAGCGACTCGCCTAGCGATGAAAATGATAATGACGACAATCACGCCGAGGACGAAGAACAACAAGATGCGCAGGAGGATGATTCCTCCGAAAGTTCTGATGGCGGTGAAATTGGCGCGGATGATGATGTTGACGGTCATGGCGAAGAAGAAACATCTTTCGAAGATCATGGCGAAAGTGATGAAGCGGCAGATAGTGGCGGTGAACGCTCTGGCACGCCGCAAAAGATCAAAATTGATCATACCAGCGCGCATGATAGCCGTTATATGATTTTCACCATGCAGTTTGATGAAACTATTGATGCACATGAGCTTGCGGAGCCATCGGAGCTTTCGCGGCTTCGTAAATTGCTGGACACACAGCTTGCATCGCATCAAACCATCATCACAAAGCTAGCGAACCGTTTGCAGCGTAAAGTTATGGCGCAGCAGCAACGCAGTTGGTCATTCGATCAGGAAGAAGGCATTTTGGATGCGACGCGGCTGTCACGCATTATTGCCAATCCAAATGTGCCGCTTTCGTATAAGCAGGAAAAAGAGACTGAATTTCGCGATACGGTTGTCACGATTTTGATTGATAATTCAGGCTCAATGCGTGGGCGCCCGATTGCGCTGGCGGCGATGAGCGCCGATATTATTGCGCAAACGCTGGAGCGGTGCGGGGTGAAGTGTGAGATATTGGGCTTTACTACGCGGGCATGGAAAGGTGGCAAATCGCGTGAGGCTTGGTTGGAGCTTGGGAAGCCGCCAGAGCCGGGTCGATTGAATGATATTCGGCATATTATATATAAGGCCGCCGATGCACCGATGCGAAGAACGCGGCGCAATCTTGGGTTGATGCTTAAGGAAGGCATTTTGAAAGAAAACATTGATGGTGAGGCGTTGGTGTGGGCACATAACCGATTATCCAAGCGCGGGGAGGCGCGCAAAATCCTCATGGTGATTTCCGATGGTGCGCCTGTCGATGATTCGACGTTGTCGGCTAATCCTTCAAATATGTTAGAGGATGATCTACGCCATGTAATTCACTGGATAGAAAATACAAGCAAAGTGCAGCTCACCGCGATTGGAATTGGGCACGATGTCACGCGATATTACAAACGCGCAATGACAATTGCCAACGCCGATGAATTGGCCAAAGCCTTGATCGGGCAACTGGCGGGCTTGTTTGATGAGAAGGGTTAGAGGGCTTATTATAAGTAGTCATACCCATCTGTCCGTGCGTGTGGACTGATTTGAGGGTGAGCTTCGGAGCAGGCACCGTGCCTGGGATCGTTGCGAAATGCGCCGCTACGAGCAATTGTCTCTACAATATCAGGCGATAATGTGCGCGTTTTTCCATCAGGGCCTCTAATAATTGGAACATTCACTGTACCTTGCCCTCCTGATGTACCTGCAAGAGTATATGATTCTGATAGTGATTGATTTTTCCCAAACATCTCCTGTTCCCTATATTTTTTATTATTTATAGCAACTATGAGAGGATTGTCAATTTTTATTGTTGTGTTAAAACATAGCTATGAGCAAATCCGAGAAGCAGAAAATTTATAAGCCCAAGCCGATTAGCGGGTTTCCCGAGTGGCTGCCCGAAGTGCGGGCGGTGGAACAGGCTTGGCTTGATAAAATCCGCAGCGTTTTTGAGCGCTATGGTTTTTGTTCGATAGAGACGCCGAGCGTTGAGGAGCTGGAGGTGATCGCCGCCAAGGGCGAGGATGTGGATAAGGAAATCTACGTGCTTGAGCGGTTGCAGGCCGATGAAGAAACGAAGAAAGATGCGCGGCTGGCTTTGCATTTTGATCAAACTGTCCCGTTTGCGCGATATGTGGCGCAGCATTTTGCCGATCTGACTTTTCCATTTAAACGTTATCAGATGCAGCGCGTCTGGCGCGGGGAGCGCCCGCAGATGGGGCGTATGCGCGAATTTACGCAGTGTGATATTGATGTGATTAATGTGGATGCGTTGCCCCTTCATTTTGATGCGGAAGTCGCGAGTATTTGTTATGATGCGCTGGAGGCGCTGGATATAGGGCGTGTGCAGTTGCGCATTAGTAATCGGAAGATTTTGAGCGGACTTATATCTGCATATGGAATAAAAACGCCAGAACAACAGGCGGAAATATTTAGGGTAATAGATAAAAAAGAAAAACTCTCATCTGATGATTTTGAAGAACAGCTCAAGACATCACTTCTCCCTTATGAATACAACAATATAAATCCGCTAGGTGATGTAAAAGCAGTCTTGGCGTATCAAAACGTATTAGTTAAAATGACAATTTCAGAACAGATTAACTTCTTAAAAGAATTAATAATTGCTTTGAATGCTACAGAGTGGTTGGAATTCGAAGAAAAATTTAGCTTAGAAAAAATACATTATTTTTACCCTGATTTCGGACAAGGCTTTGTAGAGCTTTACGATGTGCTTAAACTGCTATCCCACCTTCCCGAAAACGCTGTCGTCGCAGATTTGTCCATCGTCCGCGGTCTTGATTATTACACGGGTACTGTGTACGAGACGCAGCTTTTGGATGTGCCGGAATTTACGGGTTCGGTGTGTTCCGGTGGGCGGTATGATGATCTGGCGGGCAATTATATTAATAAGCATTTGCCCGGTGTTGGGATTTCCATTGGGTTTAGTCGGCTTTTTGATGTGATACGTCAAAATGGCAAGCTCCCTGAGGGCGCAAAATCTCCCGCGCATGTGTTGGTGGTTTTACCCGATGAGGATAAAAGAGCACTGTGTCATGAAACCGCGCGCACGCTTCGTGCGAATGGATATAATGTAGAGACGTATCACGCGCCGCAAAAAATCGGCAAGCAGATTGGATATGCGGAGAAAAAAGATATCCCCTATGTCTGGTTTCCTCCTTTCGAAGATGGAGGCGTACATGAGGTTAAAAATTTAAAAACGGGCGAGCAAATTGTGGCTGACCCGCAAAGCTGGGAGATGAAAAAATGAAACATTTAATAATGGCTTTGGCACTTTTGATGTTGCCTCTGTCGGCATTAGCTCAGGATGAAGCGGCGGCAGTGGTGGATGCTCCTGTGAAAGAAGAAGCCAAGGTTGAGAATA
>JBBKXA010000140.1:0-20669 GCA_037969235.1 Bdellovibrionales bacterium
GTTGTGACAAGGTCGTCACCGTTCAACAAATTTACACCACGATAGTTCGCGTCAACCACAATGCGGTTGATTTGGTTACGCACTTCGTTGTAGTCATTTGCTAGGCTTTCCAGCTGTGAGCTACTTGTAGAGAATGCGTAAATACGACTTTGTGCTTCACCGGCGGTAGTTTGCGCCAATGGATCAAAGTTGGCGGAAGTATCACCGAAGCCAAGATTGAACGTTGTTGCCGCAGCGCCATCAACAGTTACGGTCAGGTTATTTGTTTCACCTGAAATCGCCTTTAAGCTGATTGTTCCGTTTTTCTGGTCAAAGCTAGCTTCGACAAGTGAGTTGATTGCAGTAGAAGAGTTTACGGCATCGATCACGTCTTGGAATGTATCACCAGCAACAACAGTGTATGTTACACTTGTTGCTGCGGCGTCATTTACTTCGAATACGATCGTGTCGTTAGCCGCAAGGCCACCAACAATAGTTGTTCCATCGACATCTTGATATGTACCGGTGATTAGGTCACCTGCTTCGATCAAGTCACCATCTGCTTCGTAGATACTGCGTGATGTGATGGAATTACCAGCTACGATTGTCGCTGCGGCTAAAGTGGTGGCGTTACCCACATCTTCAGTTGCAAAGTAGTTGCCTAAGCCTAGTGCTTGGAAACCAGCCAGTGTAACAGGGTTAGCTGCGACATCTTCGATGCGGAACGAACGACCGTCTGCACTAGAGATATCAAGATAGCCATCGCTTGTTACGCTTGCAACGATTTCTCTGTCTTGGTTATCAGCAAAGGCGTTTGTGATTTTGGCGGCCAATGATTCTGCTGTATCACCTGTATTAATAGTGATTGTTTCAGAAATTTGTAAGCCGTTGTCACCAACGGTGCTGATAGCAATCTGATCACCGTCGTCGATACCTGCCAAAGATACCAAATTCGTGACTGTGCTTAGATCTGTGTTACCTAATGCTCTCGCTTCTCCTTCGGAGGCTGCTAAAACATCACGAGCAGACGCAACAATTGAGTCGGCTTGTTCAACAAGAGTTGTAAGTGCGTTAATCCCAGAGTTGGCTGTTTCCACAGTTCTGATTGATTGGGAAATCCCATCAAGCAGACGAGTAAGGTCACTCGCGCGGTTGTTCAAGCTTTGTGCTGAGAAGAAGTTTTGAGGATTATCAAGTGCAGAGTTCACTTTCAAACCGGTGGCAAGCTTTAATTGCGTGTCATCGATCAGACGTTGTGTGCTTTGCAATGATAACAGGTTATTCCGCAGAGCTGCGGTTAGTACGACATCAGAAGACATGTTCTGTTTCTCCTTTTCTAGGTTAGTGTATGCTTACTGCATTAGGCCAAATACTTTGGCTCACTCTCTAAGAATATATCATAAAAATGAACTTAGTGTTAACGCATTCTCGATTTATTCTCAAAAGTACAGTTTTTATACGTTTTCTTTTGCTAATGGTTAAAGGCTTAGCACACAGAATATTTTGTTACACAGTAAAGTGATTCTTTAGTTTCGGTAAAGCTTGGTCAGTGAAATACCTTGAGAATAATAGGTTTTAAAACAGCCTTAATGTTGATCCTTGTGATTGGGCGGCGAGGCTTAGGGCTGTAATGCCTAGGCTTAACCGCGTTTGTGTGGCGAGGAGGTTTGCGCCTTCCTGGTTTTGATCGGCCACGATGAGGTCATCGGCACCTGAGCGATGGGTGTTGATTTTTTGCTGGGTGAAATCACTGCGGAGGTTAATTACGGAGAGGTCGGTTACAAGTGTATTGCTAAAATTACGGATTTGCGTTTTGGCATCGGCGAGTTGTTCGAGAATAAGATTAATGTCGTTGATATCGTTAAAGTCAAATCTGGATAAGCCTAAACCGCGCGCGCTGAAGTTTTGTCCCTTTGTGGTTAGAGTGCTGGTGTGTTCGCTGTTGAAATTTGTGGTGAGATTATCATTGAATAATAAATTTATGCCATTGTAATGCGCATCCACAACGAGGCGGTCAAGCTGGTTTAAGACATTCTCATACTCGCTGTTGCGGAAGCGTTGGATTGTGCTGGCGTTAAGCGATTCGGCATGGTTGAGGAGTACGGCTTCGCTGATAACTTTGTTATAAATAGCCACATCAGAAATGCGACCGTTGAAGTTAAAGCCGTTATTACCGCCAGATTCTCCGTCATGGAATTGCGCGGCTCCGTTCATGCCACCTATTCCAATGTCTCCGCTATGTGCGGGGAATAGGACATCGCCTGTCAGGTTTTCAAAGCCGACTTCTATGCCATCCAGATAGCCAGTAAAGCGCTGTGTAGTAAAGTTAAGGGTAAAGGCGGCGTGATAGGTTTGTCCTGCGACTATGGGGACGTTGACATTTAAATCGGCATAGCGGTTTGCGCCATTGTCATCTTCGGCTGTAAAATAAAGGAGGCCGTTGTCTATATATATTGTTAGACCGTTAACTTGCGCTCCTTCTTCGTACAAGATTTGACGGCCTGCTGTGGTGTTGGCGTTAAACACTAACTCTACGGTGCGGGCGGTTACTGTACCCAGATTGATGAGGTTTGAATCGTTGACTTGTATGCGATCATTAATCCCATCGAAGTTGACGCTGAATGTGCCGTTGTTCGTGTAAAGTGCGGGCGCGCCCGGGGTTGCGCCGCTGTTGTAGTTTGCGCCTACGGGGCCGCCAGTGCCAACACCCGAATCAATGATTGGTCCGCCGCTTTCATTGAGGCGGAAATATACATCGGGTCTGGCGCTGTTGATTTGCCGAAAGAGAGCTTGGGGGCTGCTGTTTACGGTTTCTTCAAATACAGCAGGGTCTGTTTCGCCACTTTCTAAATATTCCTTTGATGATTTGACGATGGTTTCGGCTTGATCTACCAGCTTGCTTACGCCTTCAAGGCCAGTGATGGCCTCTTGGACGGTGCGTACGCTTTGGCTTATACCATCGAGAAGGCGGGCATGGTCAGACGCCGTATTCTGTAAGGCTTTGGCTGCGAAAAAGCTGGAAGGTTTGTCGAGGGCGGAGTTTATTTTTAGGCCAGATGCAAGGCGCAAAGTAATATCATCGATCACCCTTTCGGTGCGACCAATACTCAACAATGTACCCCGCAAAGCGGAGCTGAGTATAATATTGTTACTGACCATGCCTGACCGTTCTTTGCGATTCTCGCAACTGGTTTAGCGTACATACATCCTGTACATTTTCCAGTATATCACGGGATTTGTTAAGAAAGATTAATGATTTTTATGGGCTATCTGGATTAAGGTATTGGAAAACTATCGTTCCAAGATGTGAGGCCATTCGGTTCAAACTTGCGGGGGATGCGAATGGCATCTATGTCTTTTATTGGGAATAAGGGGGCAAAATCAGGGCGCGGAAGATAAGTACGCGTTTTATCCATTCTTAAAATCGCGGCATCGTCATGCGTAAGCGCGCTGGCCACTGACAAGTGTAGTGCGCTCGCCCTCAATGGTTTGATTTAACTCTTTAAAACCATGCGCAAAATCTTTGTATATTAATGTCATAATGAGCAATGTGCAGGACTTGCTTGTGTATGTCAAATTAAAAAACCGCCACCACGGCGCGGGGGCGGGTGATGGCGGTTTGGGCAAGCTATTCGCTGTGCTTAAGCTTGCGTAATGTTTCTTATAATTTACCAAAAGATAAATTGAAGAAACTTAATTAATGGGGCGCACCGAACATTGTGTGGGTTCTTCCACTTCACTAGGGTATTAGGGCATTGCCCGATGCGCCCGTCTGCAATTTGATCGCGTCGTTCTGATTTGATCGGTCTACAGATGGCCGGATTGCTCTATTTTTTAAAGGCTAGGACGTAGCGGGTATTCTACTGACCTTTAAAAGTTGTTAGAGCGCTCCGGAACTTGTTCTTATCTTAATCTCAGCAGATCCTCCGTCATTTGGTCGACTGTATTGATTACGCGTGTCCCTGCACCGAAGGCGCGTTGGGAGACGATTAATCGTGCAAACTCATCGGCAAGGTCAACGTTGGAGGCTTCGAGTGTGGAAGGCTCCACGAAGCCCGCGCCGCCTGTTCCTGCTTCACGTAAGTTTTCCTCGCCTGAGAGCGAATTTTCGCTGTAGGCTGTACCTGATACTTCGGATAGGCCGTTGGTGTTGGCGAAAGTGATGAGCGGCGCTTTGTAGAGTGTGGCGCTCGCACCGTTGGAGAATCTGGCGATGATAAAGCCTTCGCGGTTGATCTCAATACCTGTTCTTAATCCCAGCTCCGCGCCGTTTTGATCGGCAAAGATCACATCGAAATTACCGGAGAATTGAGAGAAACGTTCAACATCGACATTAATATTTTGTGGGTTAGAGCCGTTATTCCAATCAATCTGCGATAGGTTGATATCGATATTACCGTTATTGTCAGGCAGAGCATTCAGTGTACCGTCACCACCAAAGTTCAATAGACCTCGGCTCAGTGATGTTCCATCAGGGTGCACCACATTGAGCTGCCACCAGCCGCGGTTATTATATTGTGCATCACCGGGTCTGAATTGCAGGGTTGGAAATACGTGGCCTGTTGTTGTGTCACCAGTACTGTATGGTGGTGAGTCTGTGGGCGTTCCGTTATCATATGCGCCACTGGTTAAGTCGTCGGATACAAATGTCTGCGGATTGGTTGCCAAAGTAATGCCAAGACCAGTTAATGGCGTGCCTGTGGTGTTTTGAAGTGTTACCGTATTTGTAGCGCCACCTTGAAATTCATCGCGCTGTATCACCAGTTCGCCGTTATTGGCAAGGAAAGCGCTGACACCGATACCTGCGTTATTGATCTCGCTCAAAATATCGTTGATTGTGCGAACTTCGCCAGCGGCGGCAGGGACACCTGCTACGATTGTTAGTGTTAGTGGCCCGCCGAGTTCGGAGGACACATCAAATGTATTACCAGCTGTTAGGCCGAGATCGGTAATCAGATTGTCTGTCGCGAGCAAATCACCGATTTGTCCAGCTGCTGTGGCTTGTGGACCATAGGTTTTGGTGTATTCAAATGTGAGGGTTTGCGCCGCACCTAGTGAATCAAAGACTGTAATGCCGCGCGAAAAATCAGCAGGACCATTGAGGGAGGCTGCCAAAGTTTGGTCTTCGGCAGAAGCGTTTAAGTTAATCGCTAGTTCTGCGGAGCTGGTTGGGCGTGTGAGGCCGCCAAGGAAAGCCACATCAGCGGGAACGAGCGAGGATAAATCGCCTTGGTTGGCGGGTAATTGACCGTTGGCATCAATAGGCCAAGCGTAGAGTACAAACCCTGCCGCGTTGCGCAATAACCCTTGAGAATCTTCGGAAAACTGTCCGGCGCGGGTGTATAAAAACTCCTGCGTGTTAGAAGCGTCACGTTTGACTGCGAATAAACCGTTTCCTGAGATCGCTGCATCTGTCGAGGAGGCTGTTTGTTGCAGCGCACCTTGTTGGTCTACACGTTGTAGGCGGTTGACTGTTACCGTACCCGGTGAGTATGTAGATAAGCGGCTTTGTGATGTCACCAAGCTTTCAAATGCGGCTTCGGAGCGTTTAAAGCCCGTGGTCGAGATGTTGGCGATGTTGTTGGATATGATCGCCGTGTTTTGCGATTGTGCAAATAACGCTGATACGCCTGTAAAGAGTGATCCGAATAGTCCCATGAGTTTTCTCCTTTTAGTATATAAAGTCTGTTTAAGCGGTTGCTGTCGTTGTTGTGTCTTCTTCGTTGTTTATTTCTTCGGGTGGTACGGTGACATTGAGGATGTTGCCGACGGATACGGCGCGCTCCCCGATCAGTAGGAAAATCTGGCCGTTTTGTGTTTCTACTCCGCGCACGCGTCCTTCTACGACGGTGCTTGATCCGATGGATTTTGTGTTAATGTCAAAGGCATCAATACGAACGTTATAAGTGCCTTTGGGGACGGGATTGCCGTTTTTATCGAGGCCGTTCCAGATGAATTCATGGCTGCCCGCTGATTTTTCGGCGGAGGCCTCAAATATTGTTGTGCCTTTTTCATCTTGAATGCGGATTTTGGCTTCTACGGCTTGACCGTCAAGAGCGTAATTGAGAGTTACAGGATCGTTTCCGTCGGAATAGAATTCAGAGCCGACATAACTAGCGTCTAATCCGACATAGCCGAGGGCAGAGCCTACGGCATTGCCGAGCTGTAGTGCGACAAGAGCGTCGAGTTTCTGGTTGGTGTTGATTTGTTGTTCTACGCCTGTGAACGCGACCAATTGATTAGTGAATTCGTTGGTTTCCATGGGCGAAAGTGGGTCCTGGTTTTGCAGCTGCACCGTGAGCAGCGTCAAAAATTGGCTAAAATCTGTGGCCAATTTCGAAGTTGAGGCGTTTGTCTTTGCCTGATCATTTAGCGCTGTGCCTATTGTTACGTCAGATACCATGTGTTTTCTCCTTGTTCTCGTTATGCCCAAATGTCGTAGCGGGTCATGCCGCTTTCGGGGTCAAAATGCCAATTCATTGTTGTTTCGATTATCTCTAATGGCTCGCCATCATTATTTGCACCCGTGCCGCCGCCGTCATGGCCGCCCCCGCGTTGGTTGTCTTGATCGAAATCAAAGCCATGTTCGGCGAGCTCAAAACTGAGGCCGCTATCCGCGTCTAATCCTGCATCTTGAAGGGCGCGCTCAAGCAATTGTGCGTCGCGTTGCATCATCAGGTGCGTTTCGGGTCTTTCCGATGTCACAGTGGCCTTTACGGATTTATCTTTGCCGAAATCCATGCGCACTTCGACGCGGCCTAAATCGGGTGGGTCAAGTTGTATGGATAATGAACGTCCACCGTCGTTAGGTGAGCCGGCCATTTTTTGCATCTTGATAGCGACCATTTGTGTGGCAGGGTGCGATGCGCCCGCGCTTGCGGCTTGTGTCGAGATCGCGGTCAAATGCCCCAATGTTGAGGGTAGGGCGCTGGATGTATTCAGCCCATATTGATCAAGCATAGTTGTTGAGCCATCAAACGCGGCGGTGAGCAGTGGGTTGGCTGCATTAAAATTGACAAGTCCGGCGGGTATGGCCGTGTTTTTTGTGTTGTTGCCGATGTCTTTTAATAGAGCGTCAAAAGTGTTTTTGCCTTTCTCGCCTGTTTTGCCTGAAGCATCTGGCATTAATCCTGTGCTGCCTTCAAATTCACTGATGTTAAATGTGGCGCCATTATTGTTCAGGCTGAAATTTTGTTGTTTTAGAGTTAATGGCTGGATCAACGCGCGGATTGCTGATTGCGTTAGCACAGCAGGGGTTGAAAAATTAATCGGTGTCTCTGTGGTTTGCGGCACGAGATTAACGGCAAGCCCTGCTAGTTTTTGCATTAAATCTTCGGGGATGTTTTGCGCAATTGCCAATTCTTGCAGGCGCGTGAGGTCTTCTGGCGTGAGGTTGGCAGTTGTGATGTCGGTTTGCGGGTTTTTTTGTATTGCTTTGATTTTGGCTTTGATCACGTTGATATTGTGGACAAAAATTTCTTTTGGTGTTTCTTCTTCGATCAAAAGCGCGTTGAGAAGGCGCGAGCTACCGTTTTCGATGTTTTCAGCCGTAATCACGCCATCGCTTAAGGGGGCAATCACATCATCAAGAGCCTTTTGATTTAAGATCAGCGTTTGGATAAGCGCGGCATTGACATCTAGCCCCGTGCTTTTGACCATATCTTGAACTTCTTGTTCGATTTCGGGGTTGGCCGCGAGGATTTTCACTAGCTCCATTTGTGTTTGTTCTTGTGTAGGTTTTTGCGTTGTTGCCTCTTTTATAAGGCCGCGAATGTAATCACCAATATCTTTTAATTGTGTAGCGGTGATTTCAACGGCCTGTTCTGGTGTTTGTTCTGTTTTTAATTGCGCGGTCAATTCTACGATTTGTTTTTGAAGCTGTTTTGGAGTGATGACGTTATGAGTTGTTTGATCGCGTGCGTTTTTATCTGCAATGTTTCCATTTGATTTTTCGGCTGGTTTCTCAGCTGTTTTTTCGCGTGCTTCTTTAGAAGTGTAGTTTTCGAATTTATCGCTATCGGTAGCGCTTTTACTGCGTCCATGATCCACATCACGCGTATTCACATTTTTAATATGTGTTTCCTTTAATGGTTGGAATATGATGGATGCGTCGAAATTCATATTTGTCCTTATTTTATCCTGTTATCCTGTTAAGCGGTTTCTTGTACGCCGATGGACACACGTTTGCGTTCCTGACTGTCTAGTTTACCGCTCATGCCATAGCTAAATGCGCGGTCGGCGTTTGCAGATTTGCGTGCGACATCTTGAATTTTTTCGCCAAGACGTGTGGTCGTACGCTGCATTCTTTTTAGCGCCTGCATATTTTTTGCCGATAGCTCGGCAAAATCTGCCTGTGCGTTTTCCAATCTTTTTTTGATTGAAGGCTCGAGTTTGCGCATTTCGACTTTGCGGGCTAATAATTCTTCGATGCGTGTTTTATACATGTCGGCTTTTTCAAGCTTTTCGGCTTGGATGTTGAGGAAGCCTTTAATGTCTTGGGCATCGAGAATGGATGTTTCGCGTTTATAAACATCGCGCATGGCATCCACGATTCTCATCATTTCTTGCATGGCGCGCGCGGGGTCGCGGGGGAGACGTTGTAGGTCCTGATTTTGCGGGGTGTGCGTGCTCATGGCTTATGCTCCGCTTTCGCTATTGCCGTTGCTATTGGTGGTTTTTGCATTTTCGTTTACCGCATCGTCGCGCAAAACGATGTGATGGTTTTGGCCGATTTCCTGCGCGGCGAGAAGGGCGTTTTGCGTTTTGGTTTTTGAACGCTCGTAAATTTTGGCGACAGTGTCATTATTGGCTTTAGTTTTTTCGCCGAGCTCTTTTTGTAAGCTTTCGAGGCGATCGAGCAAGCCAACGTCCGCGCCGCGATAATTATTGAGGTTGATGCGAAATTCGCCTGAAGCGCGTGAGTATTGCTGCGCGACGATTTCTTTTTCATCTTGGAGGATTGAAAAAGATAGTAAATCATTTTGCGCCAGTGCCATGGCTTCGCGGTCGGCGAGGGCGTTCAGGTTTTTTGTAATACGAATGAGCGTGTTTAACGCGCCAGATTTATCGGCTGGGAGGATGTTTGCTTTTACGGCTGTTTTGCTTGATTGGGTCATCTAATAATTTCTCCTTCTATAATATCGGACTCGGTATTGGTTAAATTCGTATTGTCTTGCGTGTTATCAATTACGTTCGGGTTGTCGCTTTGTATGCGGATCATTTCGTCTTTAACGAACCTTGCAATTCCTATGCCACCTGTTTGTGCGATGATCTTGCCGTATTCCTGTAGCATCATGCCGCGAAACACTTCCTCACCTTTTCCGCCGCCGAATGGGGCTTCGGGTTCTGTGCCTTCGAACATGGGTTTCATCATTTCGGCGACAAATACGGCTTCGAAGTCTTGAGCTGCTTCGTCGATTTTCGCCATGTTTTTTGTTTTTGGCGTAGAAACGTTCTGACTTTGTGCGGCTTGAATGAGCGCGAGATTTGTGTCGGGGCTGATGAGGTTGTTCATCATTACATCACCTCTATTTCAGCCTGAAGCGCGCCTGCGGCTTTGATGGCTTGTATGATCGTAATAATATCGCGCGGTTTCATACCCAAACGGTTTAAGCCAGTCACGAGGTCTTGCAGCGTTACGCCAGTTTCCACCATCGCGAGCTTGACGTCTGCGCCTTGGTTCACCTCGAGGTCAGTGCGCGGTACAACAACGGTTTGGCCGCCATCGGCAAAGGGGTTGGCTTGTGAGACTTGTGGGGTTTCGGTGACTTTGATCGTCAGGTTGCTTTGAGCAATGGCAACGTCAGAGATACGGACATCCGCGCCCATCACAATAACGCCGCTGCTTTCGCTAATCACGATGCGTGCGGGTTGGTCTGGCTGCACGGGGAGTTGTTCAATATCTGTGATGAGATCAACAATCGTGCCGTCATATCCCGATGGGCGGCGCAGGGTCACGCTTGCGGAATTTTCTGCCGTGGCAATATTTGCCGAGGTAAAGCCGTTAATTGCCATCGCAATACGGCGCGCCGTGGTGAAGTCTGGATTTTTAAGCGCAAGGCGCACATGCTGGAGTTGATCAAGGGTGAAATCAATCTCGCGCTCTACGATGGCACCTTCGGCAATGCGGCCTGCGGTAGGAATATTTTGGGTCACAGTCGCGGCGTCGCCTTGGATGGAATAGCCTGAGGTGCTAATGGAGCCTTGCGCTACAGCGTAGACTTCTCCATCTGCGGCGAGCAGGGGTGTGACAAGCAATGTTCCGCCGCGTAGATCGGTGGCATCACCAAGAGATGATACATTCACATCCATGCGTGATCCTTGGTTGGTGAAAGGCGGCAATTTGGCTGTCACCATTACAGCGGCGACATTTCCCGTGTTCAAATTCTGGCCACGAACATTCACGCCTAAGCGCTCTAGCATTGCGATCAGGCTTTGTTCGGTGAAGGGTGAGTTGCCGAGACTGTCGCCTGTGCCGTTTAACCCTACGACAAGGCCGTATCCAACCAATTGGTTGTCGCGTACGCCTTCAATATCTACGATATCTTTGATGCGTGAGGTTTTGGCTGCGGCTTGGCTTATATTAAAAAATGTTAGCGCGAGTGCCAAAAGGACGAGAAAAGAAAAGGCGGCGCGCACTGTTTTGGCCGTTAGGGGGAGCCGTTTGGAGGGCGTGCGCGCCTGTAGGTAACTGTTAAATTTCTGTGTGTCGGTGAGCATAGTTTCATCTCTTTGTTGTTTCGTACAAAGAGCTATGCGAAGAGCGTGCCAGTTTTGTAAGGCGCTAGTTTAGTGGCCAAATCATTGGAATGACTACAATGGCTATGATGAACATTAAAATATTCATAGGTAGCCCTATTTTTAAAAAGTCGCTGAATTTATAACCGCCGGCGGCGTACACGAAGGTATTAGTTTGATACCCGATAGGTGTTGCGAAGCTGGCGCTGGCGCCGAACATTACGGCTATCAGGAACGGTTTGGGATCGAGGCCAAGGCTTGTTGCTACGCCAATAACAATGGGGGTGAGTAGGGCGGCGACGGCATTATTGCTCACCACTTCGGTTAAAAATGAGGTTAAAATATAAATTGCGGCAAGCAATATGATGGGGCCAAAGGAATCGGTAAATGATACGATTTGTTCAACGATTAAACTTGCGGCGCCGGTTACTTCCATACCTTTTGAAACGCCTAGCATACCAAAGATTAGAAATAATATTGACCAATCGATGGTTTTATAAATGTCTTTTGGGTCAATGCATCTTGTCACTGTGACAACTCCGGCACCGATGAGTGCCAAAAGTGCAATCGGCATGACATTCAGGGCAGCTAGTCCAACAACCCCCAATATTGTTATCACAGCAATAGGCGCTTTGCGGCGGCGTATAGGGCGTTCTTCTGGTATTGTGAGATTTATAAGGCCATAGTCGCTGAACAGTTTTTGCATTCCAGCGGCTGGCCCTTCGAGTAGGAGCGTGTCACCTATTTCCAAAGCGGGGGAGCTGTTATGTTTGAAAAAAAAATTATCAGGGCGACTAAAACCTACGATAACAACGCTATAGCGATCAAATAGGCCTAATCCATTTACCAGCCTGCCAATCATGGAAGAGCCTTGGGAAATAATGCCTTCGACCACGATGACTTCGGAGGTGTCAACGGATGAGAAATCGTTTGAACGGACTTTGCCCAAAATAACATTTTGCGTTTCTTTGATCCCCAAAATCTCACTTGTCGAGGTTTCAATTATAATCCTGTCGTCTGCTTTTATGGACAGGTTATCCATAAACTCTGCCATAGAATCGCCGTGCCGAATAACATCAAGGATTTTTGTGTCTTCATCCTTGATCAAATCGGATTTCAATAGTTCTTTGTCTATTAATTTGGAATCCTGTGGGACAATCAGTTGAGAAATATAACGTTTATTCCCCGTATTGCCTAAGATAGTTGCCAGTGATTGTCTATCTGGCAAAAGATGCCGTCCGATTACAAACATGTAAATAAACCCAAAAAACGCCATGATCAAACCCAATATTGTAATTTCAAACATGTGGAAGGAGGGTTGTCCCAATTCTACGGCTATGCCGCTTACAAGGATATTTGTTGATGTGCCTATTAATGTGCAAGTGCCGCCGAGAATTGCGGCGTAAGATAAGGGGATGAGGAGTTTTGAAGATGTTAGGTCGAGTTTGCGGGCGATGCTGATAATGACTGGCGTTAAAACAATGACCACAGGGGTATTGTTCATGAACGCAGATACAATAAGCACAATAGGCAAGATCGCGAGCATGAGGCTTGTTTCGGTTTTTCCTCCGTATCTGGTTATAAATTGGCCAAATATTTGGATGCACCCTGTTCGCTCTAGTGCGGCAGAAATGATAAACATTGCGCCAATAGTTATAGGGGCAGAATTGCTGAATACAGATAGTGCATCATCGCGTTCTAAAATACCAAAAATAATGAGGATGGCCATTCCTCCCATCGCTGTAATATCAGCAGGGACTTTTTCCCAGATAAAAGAAGCAAAGACCAAGAATAAAAGACCATATAAGAACCATATGTCCCATGCTACGCCTAAAAACTCCATTACGTTCTCCATGTTTTAGAAAAAAGTACTTATAATATAGGGCGGTTTTTGATGATTAGCCCGTATATTCGATTACTTATTGTTTCAGCAGGGTTTATTGAATTAAAGTCACTATGCTTTTAAAATATACTAAAATAAGCTATGCTAAAGGATTAGTATTTAAAATAATGTATGGATATCATGAAAGTTAACGGCCCAGATAAATCCGGTAAAACGCAAGGTGCTTCGAAAGCGGGAGCGAAGGGGAAAACTTCGCCGAGCGGCGGGAGTTTTGGCGATTTTGTGACCAAAAACACTCAAAGCGCTGCGCCATCGCAAGGGGCGCAATCGATCGCGCAGGTCGATGTGTTGCTCGCGCTTCAAGGCGCGGAAGATCCTGCGCAAGGGCGAGCCAAGCAACGTATGCGTAAACGCGCCAATGTGTTGTTGAATGAGTTAGAACAAATTCGTATGGCGATGTTGGGCGGCAGATTGACGGTCGGACATATGATCGATATTGCCGATGTGGTGGCTTCACATCGGGAAAAAATTATGGACCCTGTCTTGACGGGAATTATGGATGAGATTGACCTGCGGGTGCAGGTGGAGCTCGCAAAAATGCGCGTAGCGATTGATGCGCAGGCAGCGAGAAAATAATTTAATTGTTATTTGCTGATTTTGGGGATATATTCTCCAAACGAAAAAATAAGTTAAGGGAATTTAAAGATGGCTAAACCAAGTAGTGCGAGCAGTGTGATTGTTCCTCCGGATTATGATCCTGAAAAGGATACTGGGAAATTTATGAACCCCGTGATGTTGGAATATTTCCGCAAAGCGTTGATTGCGTGGCGTACGGAATTGTTGCGAGAAAGTCAGGAAACGATTGTAAAGACGTTGCAATCAGTTGATTTGCAGAAGCCAGATATGACTGATCGTGCGTCTGAGGAAACTGATCACGCGCTAGAGCTTCGTACCCGTGACCGGGAGCGTAAGCTTATTTCCAAGATTAATTCCACGTTGGAAAAATTGGATGATGGTGAATATGGATATTGTGAAGAAACAGGCGAAGAAATTTCTGTTGCCCGCCTTAAAGCGCGTCCAATCGCGACTTTGACCCTTGAAGCGCAAGAACGTCACGAACGTTTGGAAAAAACCCAGCGCGAGGGGTAGACGCAGTAATCAGTTTTTTGTAGTGAGTTTTTTCACTACAGAGTGCGCAGAGATCGCAGAGATTTTACTTTTATCTAAAAAATGGATGTAGCCCCACATTTAATGCGGGGGCTATTCTTTGGATAAGTTGTATAGGCCCCGTGTCGTGCACGGGGTTGCGTTATTTATTAAAGGTGTGATTATGCGTTAATCAATTAAAACAAGCGCAACACTGATTGTGCGGATTGCGCGCCTAGGGATAGGGCGGTGATGCCTAGGCTTTGGCGAGTTTGGAGCGCTAGAAATTCTGCGCCGGTTTTATTTTGATCGTCATTTATTAAATCATCGCGGCCAGCTTGAAGGTCATTGATGATGCCGATGGTGAAAATTTCTCGTGTTTTTATAATGTTAATGTCGGATGCGATTGTGCGGACATATTTGCGCAATTCTTCGCGTGCAGCTTTGATTTGCGTGATTTTATTCTGCACGGCTTCGAGGGAATTAAAATCCTCGCGCTGTAGTCCTAATCCGCGCGATGTGGCGCGGATGCCTTGGGTGACTAAAAAACTCGTGCGGTCTTCGTTAAAAATGGTGGTTAGGTCTTCACCTTCCAGTAAATTCACGCCGCGATAATGCGCATCGCGCGCGATTAGGTCGAGTTGATCAAGAATGCTTTCATAGTTTATTTGTAGTTCTTCAGGACCGATGGAGATTTGGGCGTTGTTGTCTATTGGCCCTTCACGTAGAAATACATTTTGATATTCGCTTTGGCCGTCACTGGGGGCGGCGTCATGGTCATTGGTAAATGTAATGTGGCTGAAATTACCTGTGAAAAAAGCGCCTATTGGGATTTCGACATGCACAAAATCTCCAGAGCCATCATATTGATATGTGGCGTTGGGCGCTGCGTAGGGCATGCCCCCGAATTGTGTCCCATAGAGAAAAAAACGATCGCTATTATTGCCGATCGAATTATCGTTATCAAAGCCGATTGCGGCTATTTCTGGTTGGTTTGTACTACGAAAATCAAATTCCAAAACAGTGTCGGCGGTGACTGTGTAATTGATCAACAGTTTTTTCCAGATATTACCGTTTAAAGTAAAATTTTCTCCGTTGTTGTTGACATTTACTGTTCCAATTAAATCCTGCACACCGGCATAGGCAAAAAAATCACCTGAAGCGTTTGGGCGGATCTGTGTGACATTATCGGGTACAATATTTGAATCTTGAAGGCCGACTGCAATTTCTCCGGATTTTATTTTTTCTTCGATATCGACAAGGTAAGCTTCAGCTTGATCGATAATGTCGAGCGAGGCATCTAGCCCGTGCTGTGCTTCTTGAAGTGTTCGGATGCTTTGGCGAATATCATCAAGGCGGCGGGTGAGGTCGCCCGCGCGGTAGTTGAGGGCTTGCGCGCTAAAGTAATTTTGAGGGTTATCTATGGCGCTGTTGACGGATTTGCCTGTGGCGAGGCGCAATTGCACATCGTCAATGGTGCGCGCTGTGTTTTTCAGCGCGATGAGTTGCCGTTGTTGCACGGCGTTTAAAATGGAATTTGATCCACTCACCATTGTTTTTCACGTATCCTACGTTTATCAATCGGGCAGACATACTTCTGCCCACATTAACAATAGCAGATATTGATTACGATTTGGTTAGCGATTAAGAAATTTAGATGGGATTACTAAGATTAAATTGCCTCAGGGTTTTCTGGGGTGGACATGTATCGCGCCAAAGATAACATTTGTGCATGCTCATCGGGCAAAAGTTCGGCATGCAATGTGGCGTCATTTTTGATTTTAGTAGCGTAAATCTTTTGGACTTTTATCATCGCGCTTTCGACATCGGTTTCCATGCCCTTATACACATGGAAGCCGCTGTTATCGATATATTGGAATTTTAATTGGTAGTCTTCAGCAAGCTCGCGAGCAATGCGGAAGAATGTTTCAAAATTGGGGTCTTGGCGTTCGGCTAGTTTCAGATTTTTTTTCAGAAATGCGCTAAGATAAGTGTTATCGGCACCGCGCATGTTTTTATTAAGTAGCGGAGACAACGGGGAGATGAACAGGTAAAGTGTTTCCTGTTGATCCAGATTTCTAAATAATTGCGTGTAGTCTTTTGGTTCATTTGTCATTGCTGGCCCTGCTTATTATTTTAGGGACAGCTTAGGGTATTTACCTAAGATGCGTCAAGTTTCAATATTAAAACGGAAAGACAATATCGTAGAGTTGCTGGCCATATCTGGGTTGTTGCATGTCGGTGATGTGGCCTTCGCCGCCGTATGCGATGCGGGCTTCGGCGATTTGTTCGTAAGATATTGTGTTTGCCACGGATATATCTTCGGGGCGGATGACTCCGTCGACTTGGAGGATGCGTTTTTCAAAATTGACGACGACCTCTTGGCTTCCGCGAATGACCATGTTGCCATTGGGCAGGATTTGCGTGATGAGGGCGGCGAGCTGAACTTCTACGGTTTCTTCACGTTCCGTTGAGCCTTTGCCGTTGGAGGCGGAGGTGGAATCGAAATCTATCAAATTGGCGTTATCAATGGCTTGGGGGAGGATGCGATCAAGCGCCTGTTCATATCCCAAAAGCGATGGTAGCCCCGCTTCTTCATTGCTGGAGCGGCTGCGCTCGCTTTCATTTTCCAGTGCGGCGCTATCGTCAATATCAATCACTACGGTAATGATATCGCCGACATCGTTAGCGCGTTGGTCTTTGAAAAATGTTGTGCGGTCTGCGACCCAGAGCGAGTTTTGTTGGGGGGTGACATTTTTCGGCGTGGGCATCGGCAGGCTCACGGGTTGGTATCCCACGGCGGCGGTTGGGTTGACGATGGCGGAGGTTTGCGGCGTTTTGCCGATATTGCCGATGCGATCCACCGTACCGCATGCGCACAATGTTGTGCAAGTTAGAGCGATGGTTAGAAATTTTGCGGTTGATAAGGTCATATCTTTAGCCTTCTTTTAAATATTATAAACCCGTTACGGAGACTTCTTTTGCGTCGACGATGGTGGCTTGGAGCGTTTTATTGGAGCTGGCGTTAACCACACGGATTGTATCGCCGCGTGCGCCGTTTTCCATGGCTTTGCCTTGTGCGGTGAGGGCGAGAGTGCCGCTGTTGAATGTCATGGTGACGATGTCGCCGCGTTTGATTAATTGAGGTGCTTGGATGTCGTTGTCGCGAATGGGTTTACCAGCGGCGAGGATGCGGCGCGGGGTCATGCCAATCAACGCGTCTGTGTCTAAAATATATCCTGCGTTTAAGGTGTCGACGCGGACGCTTATGAAATCAATGTCGGCGGAGGAGATTTTTTGTCCATTGCGTATTGTCGTATTAAGAACGGGGAGCTCGGCCATGTATTGGATAACACCACTCACGCGCTCGCGTTTGATGGGGTTTTCTTTTGAGGGGGCAACGATTGTTGCGTCAAAGCGGTTTTTTTCGGTATCGAAGGCGATTTCTTCGATTTCGATTGTATCTTGTTCGTTTTTGGGCAGAACAATGTCCTGATTGCCCGCGGTGAGCAATAATTGATAATTGCCGCTTAGGCCTTTATCCTGCAGCGCTGCGATCAATGTTTGTTCGATCATGTCGGTGGAGATTAAAGTCGATGCGCTTGAAAGCGTGACTTGATCGGCGTTGCTGGTTGGGCGCCAAGGCAGATCCATCGCGATGGCAATACGGAGTAATGTGCGCGGGGAAAGCGTCATATCATGGCCGGGGCGCGGCGCAGGGCCGAGGACTTTTTTCGCTTTTTCATCATTAACGCCATTAAACACATCACCGAGTGTAATCACATCATTTTCAATCAAGGAATTATGCTTGATTGATACCGCTGTTACCGCGTGCGCCATGTTGATGACGCTGAGGGCTAGTGCGATGCCAAAGGTAATGGCAAGCAGGATTTCACGGAACATGAATATTCTGACCCGCGCGGGGCGGTTTTGTGGTTCGCCCAATGTTTCGTCCAATGCTTCGGTGTGTGTGTTTGTTTTACGCATTATATTCTTCTCCCGCTTATCTCAGTTGTGAGACGGTTTGCAGCATTTCATCGGATGTTGAAATGACTGTTGAATTAAGCTCGTAGGCGCGTTGGGCGCTGATGAGCTCGGTGATTTCTTCCACCACGTTGACGTTGGATTGTTCCAGCGCGTTTTGGCGCAAGCGGCCAAATTGATCTTGTCCGGGGTTGCCCGTCGTGGGGGAGCCAGAAGCATCTGTTTCCAGCAAGAGATTGTCGCCGATGGCTTCTAATCCAGTAGGATTAACGAAATTGGCCATTTGAATTTGCCCGACATTGGATGTGTTGATTTGACCAGGGATGCTGACCTGTACTTCGCCTTCAGGGCTGATGATGATGCTGGTGGCGTCTTCTGGGATTGTGATACCTGGATTTACAATAAAGCCCTGTACAGTAACGATTTCGCCTTGGTTATTCATTTGAAACGTGCCGTCGCGAGTATAGGCGGTGTCGCCATTGGGCAATTCGATCTGGAAAAAGCCTTCGCCCGTTATGGCTACATCAAGAGGATTTTCGGTGATGCGAATTGTGCCTTGAGCATGTTCACGGTAAACCGCGCCTGTGCGTACGCCTAATCCCATTTGAATGCCTGAAGGGACAATTATGCCGCTATCGGAACTAGTCGCGCCGGGGCGTTGGATGTTTTGATAAATCAAATCCTGAAATGCGGCGCGTTGGCGCTTGTGACCTGTGGTGGTCATGTTGGCGATGTTGTTGGAAATTACATCCACATTGGTTTGTTGCGCGAGCATGCCCGTTGCGCCAATATCCAGTGATCTCATAGTCTTTCTCCTTTTAAATACTCATTCATTTAGCCACTAGCCTTGTCTGGTTAGCTTTTGGATGGCTGTTCTTAGGCGGTCATTTTCGGTTTGTAGAATGTTTTGGTTGGTTTGAAAGGCGCGGAGCGTTTCAATCATTTTGGTCATCTCAAGCACGGGATTAACGTTTGAGCCTTCGACCATGCCTTGTTTAACGCGGGTGTTTTGTGCGGCGGTTGGAGCGTTAAGGGCGCGGTACATATTGTCGCCGAACGGTTCCATGTCTTGGAGGTTTTCAAATTCTACGATTTCCAGCTGACCGATTTGGCCTTCTTGATTTGAAATGACGCCGCGTTCATCAATGATCACTTCGGATGATCCTGGGGGGATTTTAATGCCGCCAGCCATGGTCATGCCTGCGGAGCTTAATAATGTGCCATCCGCGGCCATTTGCATTTCGCCGCTGCGGGTGTACATTTTTTCACCGTTTGGCGCGTCAACGGCGATAAAACCATCGCCAACCAAAGCCATGTCGAGCGGGTTGCCCGTTTGACGTAGCGATCCTTGCGCCGTGGTTTGGTATTGGCCGCGATCATATACGAAGGAAAGCTGATCGTCTGCGCCGCGCGGGGCGACATCGCCGCGCTTGCCGTCTAGATATTCTTCAAACATGAGGTTTTGCCCGCGATAGCCCGAAGTGCCCATATTGGCAATATTATTGGCCACCACATCCATATTGCGCTGCAACACGAGTTGTTTGGATAGGGCGAGGTAAATACTATTTTCCATGTTTTGCGTATCCTAAGAAATTTATCTTCGGATAGGGCTTTGCATGTGGCGTGCCAACGAGGAAAATAGTTATAAAACAAGGGTTTGCATTTTAGAAGGGTGAGCTATGCGTTGTTATGTGACAGCAATCGCGCTCATGATGGTTACAAGATTAGGGCAAATTTTGCCTGTGGTTTATCCACAATGTGAGGGTTTTTGCTAATTTAGGAGATTTGATGCTCTAAATATTGAGCGTTACTAAAAAACTACCTATCAAGATTTCTAGGTGGGAGAGTGTCATGGGTATGGCCTTTAGGCTTTTTCGATGCGTCTGGCTTAACCTGTGGTGTATATACGAGGTTTTCGTTGTACCACATACGCAAACCTAGAACAGGGCCAGTATTAAGCATTGCGTCCCAAAATGATTTTAGTGTCGATTTTTCATCCATAATCTTTGTTAGCACTATAATTATGGTTTGTGAATAGTTATTTGTGATTTTCTTTTGTTTTTTTACTGCGGCGTTAGACGCGGCGGGGGAATTGATTTATAGTTATGATTCAAATGCTTTCGTATTAACAACAGAGAATGATCATGGCCGACGAAGACGATGTTAAAGAAAACCCTGATGCTGAAAATGACGGCGAGAAGGTTGAGGGTGAGGAAGGCTATGACGAGACGGGCAAAGGCGGCGGCAAGAAAAAGCTGATTATTATCATTGCGGCGTTGCTTCTTGTATTGGGCGGCGGCGGTGCGGCGGCTTATTTTACGGGCATGCTCGATTCTTTTATCGGCGGCGGTCACGCGGAAATGCAAGAAGTCGCGCAATTGGATGAGCATGGCGATCCTGTGTTGGATGAGCATGGTGAGCCTGTAATGGTTATGGCGGAAAAAGAATCGCATGGCGATGATGAACATGCCGAGGGCGGCGACGATGGTCATGGCGGCGGTGATGGTCATGGTGGTGGCGGAAATGGGCTATTTCTCGAAATTCCGACGATCCTTGTGAATTTGAACGCCGATGATGGCACGCAACGTTATTTGCGCTTAACCGTACAGCTGGAGTTAATGAAATCATCTGATCGCGGCGCGGTGGAGGCTATCATTCCGCGTGTGGTTGATCAGTTTCAGACATATCTTCGGGAATTGCGCGTGAAAGATTTGCGCGGTTCTGCGGGGATATATCGCCTGCAGATGGAATTACTCTGGCGCGTCAACCAAGCCGCCGCGCCTACAAAGGTAAAAGATGTGCTCTTTCAGGAAATTTTGATACAATAAGTGTATAGTTATTGTTAGGCACGTTTTTTGCAGGATCGTGTTGTGTAACATAGTTGATAGGATAAAGCACAGGGTATGAGCGATACCGAAACACAGACACCAACTGATGAAGGCGCGATGAGCGCCGAAGATCAAGCCATGACGGAATCCTG